>JALOBE010000009.1 GCA_023228425.1 Syntrophales bacterium | reverse complement strand
ACACGCTGAAATCAAAACCCTATTTCTAATGGTTTCCATTAGAACATACTCAGGATAATCTCACAACTAAAAGCGACTAACGCTATCTATTATGACCAAAATCTGCTAATGGAAAATCTGGGTTTAAGAACCTTGCACGAAGCCGTCCTGGACAGGGGTTCAACATGCCGACCACTCTTTTCGCCATTTTCGGGTCGTCCTTTGTGATCGCCCTTTCCGGTGCCCTGATGCCCGGGCCGTTGCTGACCGCCACGATCAGCGAGAGTTCACGGCGGGGGTTCGTGGCGGGGCCGTTGATGATTGCCGGTCATGCCGTTCTGGAACTGGGGCTTGTCATCGCCCTCCTGCTCGGATTGGCGCCATTTATTAAGCTGCCGTCGGTGTTCGCGACTACGGCCCTGGTGGGATCGGTCATTCTCTTCTGGATGGCTTTCGGAATGTTCCGCTCCCTGCCCTCTCTGAGCCTGTCATGGGAAAAAACCCGCGACCGGGGGCGTCATCCGATGGTAACCGGCATAGCCATGAGCGTAGCCAACCCCTACTGGTTCATCTGGTGGGCGACGATCGGCCTCGGGTACATACTGTACTCTTGGCAGTTCGGTTTCTGGGGGGTCGCTTTCTTTTTCTCCGGTCACATCCTGGCGGACCTGGCATGGTATTCCACCGTTTCCGCCGCCGTGGCGGGTGGAAGGCGCTTCCTCACCGACCGCCTTTACCGGGGCCTTATTGGAGTGTGCGCCACGCTCCTGATTGTATTTTCAGCGTATTTTTTCTATTCAGGTCTGGAAACGCTCAGATCGATCATCTGAGTGATTTCAGGCGATATAGCGATCGATTGCTTCACGGACTTCGTTTACCATGGTGCACAGGTCGAAGGGCTTGATCACGTACCCATCGGCTCCTGACTGAAGTGCCGTTTCCATCATCTGGTCGTCGATGACGGCGGTCATCATGACGACCGCTATGTGAGATCCGATCTTTTTTATTTCTTTCAGCACCTCGATGCCGCCTCTCCCCGGCATGACGATGTCGAGCAGAACGACATCGGGGAGGACGGCCCGTACCTTCTTCAGGGCCTCCGTCCCTTCGAAAGCCGTGTAAACATCGTATCCCCGTGCCGCCATGTGCAGCTCCAGCAGCCTCGGTATTTCAGTTTCATCATCTACAATGAGCAATCGCTTCACAGGTCACTCCTTTCCGGTTTCGAGTCCATGCCGCGGCACCCCTCCCCCGTCACGGGAAGCTCTATGAAAAATGATGCCCCTCCCCACCTGTTGTTTTGTGCCCAGATACGACCGCCGTGCCGGCGGATGATGCCCTGTGATATGGAAAGCCCCATGCCTGTTCCCCTTCCCGGTGCACGGGTGGTATAGAATGGATCGAATATGCGGCCCAGATCCTTTTTCCGTATGCCCGTGCCGTTGTCGGAAATAACGATCCTCAGATATTCTCCATCGTCGTGGCGACGGTGTTCGGTGCGTACCGACAGCAGCCTGTCCTCCTTGCCTTCCATTGCCCCCAGGGCATTGGAAAAGAGATTTATCAGTACCTGCTCCATTTTTTCCCTGTTGAGCGGTATGGAAGGAAGACCGGGGCTGTAGTGCAGATCCGTTGTCATTTCTTCAATTTTAAGCTGTAACCGGTACATTCTGAGAACGCCGTCGATGATATCGTTGATGTCAGCGGGCGCCATGGCCTCGCTGGAAGAGCGGGCATACTGCTTCAGCCCGTCGGCTATACGGGCGATACGTTCCACCTGGCGCGCACAGACATCCAGTTCCTCGAGTACGTCGGGAGAAAGGTCCCCCAGGGTTTTCACCCGCTGTAGTGCCAGGGAAATGATGCCCAGGGGGTTGAGGATTTCGTGGGCGACTCCCGTCGATACGCGGCTCAGGGAGATCATCTTCTCCGTCTGCTGGATCCTTTCTTCCAGTTTTTTGCGTTCCGTCTCGTTCCTGAAACATTCAACGGCACCGATGACGGTCCCTTCCGTGTCGCGAAGCACCGATGCCGTGGCCGTTAAGTACACATCCCCCTTCGGCAGGGCGGGTGTCAGGGCTTCCGCGTAAAAGACATCACCCTTCCGGTCGATCCGGGCATGGTCTGTCCGGCCTTCAAGCTCGGGGAGAAGGGCGATATCGATCAGCATGGGTTTTATTTCACCGTAAAAGACCGGGGCATACACGTGGTCTCCCCTGCCCAGCATATCGCCGGCCGGAACTCCGGTAAGGTTCTCCATGGCCCGGTTCCAGGCGATGACCGTTCCTTCCCTGTCGATGACAAAGGTGGCGTCGGGAAGAAACTCAATGATACTTTCCAGAATACCCTGTGAACGGCGCAACTCGGTCAGGGCCGCTTCCCGTTCTTCTTCGGCCTGTTTGCGCCGGGTGATGTCCTCGTACAGTACCTGGTAGCGCTCTTCGCCGTCCCGGACGAGGGGGTTCCGCCAGACCTGAATGTGGCGTTCAATTCCTTCCTTACCCGTGGTCTCGATCCTGTACTCTTCCAGGCCCGTTTCATCGGAACATCGTTCTTCGGCACTGCCGTCATCGACGATCGACAGGTATCGGTTCAGTGTTTCCTGGAGAAGGCGGTGGGCGGCGCGAATGTCTATCACCGCGGCAAGACGGGCCGCAAAGAGGGCAAGCAGTTCTTTCTCAGCCGCGGGGGATGGAAGCCCGCCTTCCATGACCGCTCCTTCCGGCCGGTCAGTGGTTACCGTCAGGGTTCGACCCTCGGCGGTAATTGCCCGGGCCGCCCGTGCCCGGGGTGATCCCTTCCACATACCGGCGGTCCCGACGGTTCCGTCATATTCGATCCGCACGGCGGTTGCCCCGGGATTCCGCAGGCCGGCCTGAATGATCCCGGCAAAGAGGTTGAAAAGCTCTTCCAAGGGCAAGGTGATTTCACGCATCATCGAAAGCACCGTCCGCTGTAACAGATGTTTTGCTTTTTCTCCCATGGCATCGATCCCCTTTCTGTCTGGCATTGACGGCATCGGAAAAAGTCCGAATGCCGAGAAAAGCGCCGGGACACGCTTCCCTGAGGGACCATGAAGCGTGCGCGGTGCTAGGGTTCCGCCTCCTCGATGGCGAATTCCACCGTCACCGACCGTGCCGTTTCTATCGGCGCCAGTGAGGAAAAATCCGTCACTTCCAGCCTGTAGGCAAGTTTCGCGCCGGTACGCGCTTCGTTTCTGATTCCTGATCTGATCGCCTGGGGAACATCGGTGAGTCTGACCGTGTTAAAGCCGTCTCCGTTCACTGAAAGCGCCGTTCCGGAGGGGAGGGTGCCGCTGCGTATCACGGCCGTCAGACGATTCGTGCCGCCGTCGACCACCGATACCCAGCCGAGGGTGGCGGTCAGGAAGTCTTCATCCGAGGCCTGACCCTGGCCGCCGATGGTGATTCCCCCGCCCACGTTCAGGATGACGGGACCGTCCACGGTAACCCTGTTGGCCGGCTTTTCATAACGGATCACAACGATGCCCGATCCGCCGTCACCGCCGTTTCCGGAACTGCTGCCGCCTCCGCCGCCGCCCGAACCGGCGGTTCCCGCCATGCCGTCTCCGCCGTCTCTCATGGCGCCGTCACCCCCGCCGCCCGAACCGCCGAAACCGCAGCCGCTGTACCCGGCACCCCCGCCGCCACCGGCGAGCATGGTTCCCGTGACGGGTGAGAGGCGTCCGTCACCGCCGCTTCCGCCCCGGCAGACGCCGCCATGGGAGCCGGACGTGCCCGCCCCGCCGCCGCCTCCACCGGCGTGATTGTCATAGATACCGCATACAGCGGAGCCTGAAGGGCCGGAGCTGCCTCCATCATGACCGTATCCCCGTCCGCCGGCAGGGCTTGTCTGGGTACTCGCGCCTCCCGGGACACCGCTCCTCAACCCTCCCCCGCCGCCCGAACCGCCGGGTCTTCCGGGATTCCCCATGGTGGGACCGGTGGTGAATGTTCCGCCCCCGCCGCCACCCACGGCCACACGGGAACCAAGACGTGAATCGCATCCGTCCTTCCCTGTTCCCCCATCGGCGGTTCCGATTCGCGATCCTCCCGCTCCGCCGAAACCCACCGTTATGGGGTAGATTGTGTCATCGATACGCATGGCACCTTCCACCATGCCGCCGGCCCCACCCCCGCCGCCGGCCCCGAAGGACCCCGCCGGAGCCATGCCTGCTCCGCCCCCGCCGCCCCCTACCACGAGATACTCCACATCCTGTATGTCCGGATGGGGCCGCTGGAAGCTCGCGCCGCCGACGGTGGTGTATTCGTGGACACAGTACGCGCCGCTTTCGTACGTGGCATCCCCCAGGGCGGGGCAATCGAAGCACAGGGCGACTTCCACGGCCGGAAAGACCGGGACGACGACCAGCGCGACGCTTGCCAGAAACCCTCCCGCACGGGCGGCACGGGCCTTCCAGGATACCGGAAGATCGATGGCCATGAGCGTTCTCCTATTCCATGCCGATTTCATCGGGCAGGCGGTATTTCCCGACATTTTTGATCCGTCGGAGACGAGGACGGACCTCAACGACAATCTCTCCCGTTTCACCCGGCGCCATGGATACGGACAGGGTGGATCGTTCAGTGTAATGGTGCTCGGGCAGATTGTGGCCGTACACCTTCACTGTCCATTCGCCGGGGTGCAACCCCTCGAAAAGAAACGTTCCGTGCTGATCGCTGATGGTGCGGCGCAGGTCACCGTGACGGCATATTTCCACCAGGATACCCTCGATTCCGCCGAGGCCGCCCCCGTTGGAGCCGGCTCCATTCCCATCGCCCACAAGGAAACTGTCGCCCTCCGCGCGCTCTGGATCACGCTCCGGTTCAACAATGACAATCCGCCCGAAAAGGGAAGCCGAAGCGGTCAGCCTGATGTCCCGTTCAACCGACGTTCCCCCGGCTACGGTCACCGTTGTTGACGTTCCGTCGGCAACCACGAGGCCCTCTTCCAGGACGCGTTCGTCCAGACGCAGCTCATACACCCCCGGGGACAGTGTCAGGAATTGAAAACGCCCCTGATCGTCGGTTCGGGATGCCGTGTCGTCCACGTAAACCACGGCACCGGCGCGGACCGCCCGACCCGGAACATCGGCCCGCGTAATCTTTCCCGACAGTGAACCGGAGGATTGTCGCCGGCCCAAGGGGATATCCAGGGGAATCGTATAGGTGGCTTGACAGATGGTCCGGGACTCCCGGGCGCTCCCGTCGGAACGGCGGACGTCGAGCTCCAGGCGGTGGCCGTTGGGCAGGCGATAGCGAAAACCGGCGTTGTAATGGTCGGTATCGGCCCGCTCGCGCATCGGCCGGCCCGGGCAGTCCAGGTCATTGCGCCGGTAGGTACCGTACATGGTACCGTTTTCAGTCGGCTTCCAGCGGACAGAACCACCGAAGTACCGTTCTCTCCGCAGCAGATAGCGTTCGCCCCTGTCCTGATCGTCCGTGCCGAAACCGCAGATCAGTGAAATAAACAGGCCGCGGCGGTGCCTGAAGGCCGCCGAGGCTTCATAGGCGGCGGAACGGTAATCCACCCGGCGAAGCAGGTCCTCACCCCTGCCCCGGCGAGCCTCCAGGCGATACCAGAGCGGTCCTGCACTTCGTCCCGCGGTAACGCGGGCATTGTGTTCTCGAAGACGCCGGGCGTCGGCGGGCAGATCGTCGGAACGGTCGTAGCGCTCGTAATAGAAACCCACAAACCACCGCAGGGGCAATTTCATGCTGACTCCGCTGCGGTAAAGGTTCTCCCTGGGAGCGGAACCGCGCCGCGGGTCTCCCTGAAGATTGCGCTCGTATCGATTGCAGGAGCTGTTGAAGCGCATTCGCCTGTTCAGAGGCACCGAGAGGGATGCGGCACGTACAGCGGAATCGGAGTTCCGGCCGGAAAAATCGGGACCCGATCGACGGCTGGACAGGATAATACCCACATCCCTGAACAGGACTCCGTTGTAGGAAAGGCGGAGCGCCCTGTCCTTCGCGTCGCCTTCCCTGCCGCCGCGGCTCATTTCCATGTTGTGACGGTCACCGCGGCTGAAACCGTATTCCATCTCGATCCGGTGCCGATCACGGAACCGGAACTGTCCCTGAAGGCTGAAGAGAGTGTCGCCGGTGGCCGGAAAACTGCTCCAGGCGTCATAGTGGAGCCGGAGAACATTGAAGCGCAGTTCCGCCCCGGGTCCGGGGACGTGGGAAAGGTAGCCGCCGGTATCCCGGCGCTCCTGAAAACCCCACCTGTCGGCCGCATGGTACATGCCCGCCGTCAGGGAGCCGGCCGGCACGTGAAGCTCGACGCCGGCGCCCCGGCCGTATCGATAGTGTGAAGTCAGGTCTGAAAGCCCGTAGGCCAGATCGCCGGCTTTCGCCGTCCAGCGGGTTGTTCCGTAGCGCATCCAGTATTCATCGCGGTCACCGAGCACGGCACGGCCCGTCCTGTCCGGCGCGCGGAGGGAAAATTCCAGCCTGTGCCGCCGGTTTTCGTCCAGGTGTCCCTCGCCTGCCAGGGAAAACTGCATTCCCTGCCGGTGATCGTCGAGCCCCGCGAGGACGGAAAGTTCCAGGGGAAAGCGGTGGTATATGTCCTCTCCCGCCACAAGAGGAACCACCTCGATGGGAACGGTTACCCGCGCCGTCAGAGGCCGGCCGTCCTGCAATCGATCACAGGCGGCGTCAATCAGCACGCTCCGGCGCCGCGGCTGTTTCAGCGCCGGGTCGGCATGACCGCCGACGCCGACCACCCGGCTGTCCCCGGCGGCAAGTCCGAAGGATGCGGGCTCAACGGTGACGGTACCGCCGCCGGTGATGGCGGCGCTCAGCGTCACCGTGATCGGCACGTTTCCTCCGTTGACCAGACGGGCCTGGAATGAAAAGGGTTCGCCGGCGGCCACCCGCTCCGGCAGGGGGCCTTCCGGAAGAAGATACAGTTCGCACCGGGACGGAACTATCACCTTGAGGGACTCAGAAACGCTCACGGAGCTGTCACGCCTGCTGGTCACGTGATACCGGACATCATAGTCTCCGGCGGCCTGCGGACGCCCTGTCCTGATAACCACGATGCGCGACATCTCCCCGCCCGCCCCGAGAATAAAATCAAAAAGAGGCACCACCAGATGCCATCCCTCCGGCAGTTCGACCCGCTCCCGGAGGGTTTCTTCCCGGGATGAGCGGTTGGCAACCCGGAACGACAGGGTGACAATTTGCTCCGGATCGGCCTGAATGAATTCAGATGATGTCCTTTGCACTTCTATTCCCCGCCCAAGAGCAATCGAGGGGAGCGCTCCTATGGCGCCGGTCAACAGAATGGAAGCGGCTATCCAGGAGTACCCGGCAGACAGTCTGATACGCAACGCCATGGCAATTCCAGATTCATACGGGCATGGCGGCATCGTACAAAGGTAGCGGAGGATATGATCTCAGGCATTATAACCGGATGCCGCTCAGCGCTTTTTTCTTCGTTCCCGCACCGCAGTCCAAAACAGGCCTCATTTCTCGGGGCGCGCTCGCCCTGCCCGCCGAAACTTTTACGAAACTGTTCAGCCTCTTACGTTTTTCGACGTTCTACGAGGTCGTCAGGTCACGTAGGGCCCCCGGAGGCCTGTTTCTAGGGGATGACAATCTCGTACCGAGCGCCGAACACATTGTCTCTCCCGTCATCGGCTATGACGAGCGCGCTGTATGCGCCGGACGGAACTCCCGGCAGGGCGACGCGCACCCGTGACGAGTTTCCCGGAAGCAGGGCCTGCCGCGGGGCGTCGAAACGACCGATGGAAAGACCCTGTTCATCGAAAAGCTCCGTCCATACCGCGACGTTCAAATGACGCTCACCGGTGTTTTCAAGGTCGAACCGCAGCACGGGCCGCCCCTCCGTCTCTTCCAGCATCTGCCCCTGAAAGCGCGCGTCGGTCCGTCCCGTGCCGCGGATGTGGATGATCAGGTGGATTCCCGTGCGCACGGTCGTACGGATGTTCAGCCGCGGCCGGCCTTCGTGTTCGTCGGGCGGTCGGAGAACCTCCATCGGCAGGGGTTCCACCAGGAGCATGCTCCAATAGGTTCCCGCCAGGGACGGGTCATGGGGGACACGCGCTATAAACGTAAAGGACGATGAACTGTTGGCCGGGATTACCCGTTCCCGGGGTACGACATGCACCCATGGCGCGTTGGATCGGTCAAGTCGCCCGGCCTCCCCGTACCGGGTGGTGCCGTCCGAGCGGCTGCGGTAATCCGTCAGACGGACACGGACAATACGGTCCCGGGTACCTTGGTTGCGTACGATTACCCGTCCCTGAGCCTCGTCACCGGGCGCGAGGACCATGTGACGGCTCAAGGCCCCCACGACGCTGATCTCAGCGACAACCGGCGCTGCCGTCAGCAGGACGAGAAGTGCCGCCACGCCTGTGAACCCGAGCCATGTGACGACATCCTTCATGGCGGCCCGGGAATCTGAAAGAACCTTCGCCCCCTTCATCGCGCAGCCGGGATCAGGAACCGTCGGTCAGCGTGTAGGTGACCTCGATGGTGACCGTACCCGCCGTCTCCAGGTCTTCCGGTGTCAGGGCAACACTGTAGGTCAGCTTCACGCCGTCTGTCGCCGCTGTCCCCGTATAACCGCTGCCGATGCCCGTCACGATGTCCGCAGCGACGGTACCGAGCGTTACCGTTGTGGGTACCGCCGAACCCACGGCGCCGACTTTGTTCCCGGTGGCACTACTGGGAACCACCCTGAGAACCAAACCATTTGGAACCGGTGAGGCGCCGGTGATCGCCCCGGTGATCTTTCTGGTGGCGCCGTCCGCGACGATTGACGTGTACTGCAGATAATTGGTGTTGGCGTTTGTATACGTGATCAGGGGTGAGTCACCGGCGGTTTCCGGGCTCCCGATCGCGGCCATAACGGTCGTTCCTTCGTGAATACGCAGGTTCGCCACCTCGCTGACAGTGATCTCCACGAGGTGGCTGTCGGTATTATCGGCCGCCTCCGCCGGGCCGGTCCGGGCGGCGAGAACCGCGAGGACGGCAATACACATCACCAGAGCTCTTTTTTTCATTGCACGCTCCTTTCGTTCAGTGAACATCCTGCCGGGCGCGCGACGCCCGGAACCCTTGACGCCGGGTTCCACGAGCCCTTGTCCTATGATGGAACCCTGATAATTCGGAGGAGAGGGGATCGCGGACCGGGGACGGGATACGAAGCGGGCGGCATTGAACATCTGTTGTTGAAATATCCTGCTTCTTCTGGTAGGAACACCATACTAGGAATGGGTCCCCGTTAACATTCCCGCTATTTGTACATGTCATGTGGAGATAGCTGTACTTCCGACTACTGCCGACCCGGAACAAACGCGCCGTTGAGCATTCTTCGACCGGTGTATCGACCGGGCACATCCTCCTCATCTTTGACGCACCGAAACCGCCGTGCAACTGATTCTTAACTCTTCCGGTCCTGTCGTGTTAGAAAGACATGCGATGTAGCAATGTCCGAAGACATGGCCCGTGACCGGCGGACGACGTTACAGGCCTGACAGCGGCGAAGAAGCCGACCGGGTTGACGTTTTCAAAAGGAAAGGACCGGTGGTCCGCGTCGCCGGAAGGGACGGTGATACCGATGAAACACGGTGGAGAAACGGATAATTCACGGGAACGTCCCCGAAAACAAGGGGACGTTGTCACGGAGGAGTTCTCTATGAGCATTAACATTTTGATAGCCGATGATCACGTCATGTTCCGGGAAGGGTTAACACTTCTCATAGAAAGAGACCAGGAAATGAAGGTGGTGGGACAGGCGACCAACGGGCGGGAAGCCGTCACCATGGCCAGGAAGCTCACCCCTCCGATCGTCCTGATGGATATCAACATGCCCCGGCTCAGTGGAATCGGGGCAACGGAAATCATCAAGAGAACCCTTCCGAACGTGAACGTCATCATGCTGTCCATGTACTCCACGGAGGAGCATGTTTTCCGTTCCTTGAACGCGGGAGCGAAGGGCTACCTGCTCAAGGATCTCGCGGGAAAGGAGGTCCTGAAGGCCATCAGGACGGTAAACGCGGGGAAGACGTACCTGTGCCGGCAGATATCGTCAATCGTGATCGATGAATACGTTAAGCACCGGGCGAAAAACAACGACTCGGGCAGCCTGCTGAGCATACTCAGCCAGCGGGAATACGAAGTGCTCCGGCTGGTCGTGGAAGGATATCCGTCAAAAAAAATCGCCGACAGCCTCTGCATCGCCAACAGCACGGCCGACACCTACCGCCATCGCATCATGAAAAAATTGGGTGCGTCCAGCAACGCGGAGCTTATCAAACTGGCTCTCCAGAACGGCCTGATCCCCATGGACACGAATCTGTAAGTCCTGATCCGCCCCGGACCGTCATTCCAAGCGCCCCATGCCGTCACTGCGACCAGCCCGGACCGTCACTGCGGCCGCCCCGTGCCGCTATTCCAAGCGCCACCCTTCGCTATCGCAACCACCCGCTTCACCATCCTCGCCCGGTCCACGCCATCATTTCGACCAGCCCCACGCCGTCACTGCGGCCAGCCCGGACCGTCACTGCGGCCGCTCCGTGCCGTCATTTCGACCGAAGGGAGAAATCTTTCACATTGGTGGATGACGGTCGCAAAGAAAGATTTCTCGTCGCTGCGCTCCTCGAAATGACAAAACTTGCTGCGCTCCCCGGAATGACGGATTTTAAAGGCCTCGAGTGATAAAAAGGTCCACGGGGACGGCGCACGTCTTGAGAAATGAAACGCGCTTTATCGGTTGTGTCGGTTCGACCGCCTCTCTCGGAATGACATCATTCACCGGTTTCTTGGGAAGGGTGTCGTTATGGAGACCCGTTTTTCTCCCCGTATCCGTATCGTGATGTCGAGGCCCATGACAGAGTACCAGTCGCCGATTTTCCACCCTCGATCATCGAGAACATCGAATCCGTGGAGAACTGTGGTGTGGTCCAGGGCTTTACGCTGCATGTCGAGTACAAGGTTCTTCATGGCTGACTCGGTCAGATCGCGTTTTTTCCACAAACCGCCCTCGAGAGACCAAGACCTGTTTATACCCATCAGGGCGTTGGGACAGGAATCGGGTCCACTGGTGTAGTACTGCTTTTCGGGGTCAACCCGGAAGGTCTCGTAGCGCTCGGCGACGTTCCCGGCGGGCAGGAGTCTCCCGTAGCGGCCTCCACCGAGCCCTTTCACCAGTACCACAACCACGACAGCAGCCACGAACAGAATGATGATCGTCTGGGTGCTCATGGGAATCTTTCCTGCCGGAGCCGGCGGCGCTCTCCCGACTTGCGGCTCCGTTTTTATCTCTTCAGATTACGGAAATCGGGCTGTCGTTTTTCCATGATGGCCTGTATGGCCTCGGTATTTTCCGGTCCGCCGAGCTGACGTTCCATGCTCTCGCGCTCGACCCGGAGGGCTGCCTCGATACCGGCCCCATGGACCGCTCTGAGGCTTCTTTTGGCCTCCCGCAGCGACGCCAGGGGCAACCGGGCGATTTCCGCCGCCCGGGCCATCGCCTCTTCCAGCAGTTCGTCATCCTTACACCCGCGGGATGCTATTCCGGTCTCTACCGCCCGTTCGGCATCGATCCATTCGGCGGTCAACATGAGTTCCGCGGCCCTGCGGGGTCCGATGAGGGCCTGAAGCATGTAGGTGCTGGCGAATTCAGGCGATATGCCGAGAGCGGTAAAGGGCAGCCTCATGCGCAGGCTCTCACCGACGTAAACGATGTCGCAATGAAACAGCATGGTCGCGCCGCCTCCGACGGCCACGCCCCTGACAGCGCCGATAAGCGGCTTGTCAAAATCGACAAGGGCCCGTTCGCATATCCGATAGGCGGGTTCATCCACGAGGTCGGAAAAGTCGGCCAAGTCCTGGCCTGCCGAAAAATCTCCGCCCGCGCCCGTTATAAGGGCAACGATAACCCCGTCGTCTTCCCGGGCCGCATCCAGTTCCGCGGCAAGGGCTTTCCATTGAGCCCGGTCGAAGGCGTTCTTCCGTTCCGGGCGGTTCAAGGTCAGCAGCAACACGCCGTCTTTCTGCTCCGTTATGATCGTCTTTTCCATGGTGACCCTCCTCATTTCTATCATGGTTAGCCGCCGCAGTGCGGTGAGCGTACCAGAAAGCGGCCCGGTATGCGAGTCCGGAGTTCGTCAGAATTATCCCAATTGATAATCCAGGCCACTTCTGCTAGGGTAGCGTCCGTTTCAGGGAGTTGTGTTGAAACCGTTTTTTATTTGATTGCAAGGTACAAGAAAGTGTCGGAGACTCAAAAAACAGCCACGGAAGGTGAAAACCGCGACCCTCTCTATAAGGCCAACCCGAAGGATGACACGACGATTTCCTCGGGAGCGCTCTATATAAACCTTCAGCGAACAGCTTTTCCGGGCTATATTCAGCCTGATCAGAAGCTCCTCCTGGACATCATAGGAGACAGGGTCGGAATACGCAAGGAAACGGAGTCGCTCCTCCACGAAGTCAACCATCCCTACGCCAACTGGGATGAAATCGTAGAACCTCTTCGAAGCCGGGCGTTGGGAGACTTTTATTACTACAACGAACATCACAGGGCCCCGGACGCCTTTTCCATCTTTTTCAGGCTGCTCTTTATGTGCCTGGAAAAAAGCTCACCGGGGGCCAGGAAAACACGCTGCTTCTCCACCTTTTTTGATTTTGCCGAGCTGGTTCTCCTGAAGAACCCGTCGGGCGGAGTGATAGTCAACCAGGCCTTCTCGGGCCTCAAGGAGCGGCTCGCGGACAAACCTGCCTTTGCCGCCCGGGGAACCTCGAAAATCCGTAAATTTATAGAGCGGGTCATGGCGGCCTCCGTGTCTTTTGACCCGGAAGTCCTCGCCGGACTGTATCTTTTCTGCCAGAGGCGCAACATCGAGGTCTGGCTTTCACGGGAAAGTCTCGAGGCATGGCTCCATCGCGAGAAGGACCGGCTCCTGGGAGGAAAGGATTACCGGGATCAGCTCAAACCCCTGTCACCGGCCCGTTTCCGGAAACTCCTGAGGGAACTTGCCGCACTCGAGAAAGAGCTTCAGGACGATCCCTTCTCCTCCCTGCGGCGCTCTCTCTCCCTGCCTGATTTCGCGAGTATAGAACGGGAGCATCTGAAGGTGGCCCGTGACATGGAGGATCCGAGCATTCCCCTGTCATCTATGGACAAGACCCGATTCCTCCTGCATCTTCTCGAGATCGAAGCCCTGTCTGACCAGAATGAAACGATCCTGAGAGAACTCGGACACTGTTTCGAAAATATCCGCAGCCAGGACGAAATCCTGTTGATCGAGTTCCTGAAGGACGTCATGGACAGTCTCAGGGAAAAATCAGGGCGATACCGGAACGCCGTGCTGGACTCCGTTCTTACCATCGGCCGCGAGGTTTACATGACCGGGAACAGTCAGCTCGTGGAGACGTTTATCGACAGCGTCATCAGGCTGGGCTTCGAACCGCCGGACATTCAGGGTGTGACACGGGACTGGCAGGTCATGGCGAACCCCCTGCACATGAAAAACCTGCGGGTCTGGCTCTCTCTCATCCGGATGAATCCTGACTGGAGCCACAGGTTGATTTCCGCGCTCATAATCCATCTGAAGCTGGGAGGTCTGTTTGTAACCGACACGAACCTGTTCCAAAAGGATATCTCGCTCCTGCTCGCGGCGGACGTCAGTTCCTCGTACGCTCTGGTCAAGGCCCTGGCACGCCTCTTCCCGGTCTATTTCCACGAAATAGGAGCCGAAGGAGAACTGCGGGACGTCTCGACGGAGGTGGACGAAATATCCGGCCGGAAGGATCTGTTGATCCACTTCCTGCGCAAGCAAAGCCACGTGGAAAGCAACAACCGGATAGTGGATTTTGTCGGGAAGATCATCGAATACTGGCACGACGGGGACAGGGAGATCCTTCGGGACCATCTGCCGGAAGAAGTCTATGACCGGATCATGAAAGATGATCCGTTCCGGGAGGAGATGGCTCCCCTTTTCAAGCGTATCTTCAGCGGGGACGGCGCACGCGTGGGCTGCCTGTCGGCCCTCTCGGACAATGAAGTGCGGGAACTCGTCCGCGGCTCGGAAGATGTGCCGGACAGGATCGGGCGAAAGGCGGAACTGCTGATACGGCTCTACCGTCTCCTGGTGAAAAAATACACGATTCAACACCACGGAATCATGAAGGATCTCCGGGAATCACATCTCTTTGACCCCTACATCCTCGACGAGCTTGAAAATCGCCTGAAAAAACAGAATCTTGAAGGATCCCTGGAGCTGATAAACGACCTTCTGTCGAGGCTTAAGGATACGGTTCTTTCTTCCGAAAAAACGAAACCCCGGGAAGAGATCTACAGAAAGCGGCACATCGCGGCAGGCATCCCCTCCATGTACGGCAGGTACGGGGAGAAGAAGTTCGACAGCATGGCGCTTACTTTCCGGCTGGAAAGTCTCGCCGACGGCCTTTTCGACGAAATTACGGCGGGAGTCAACCTGACGTTCATAACACACACAACCCTGAGGAAGGTCCACGGTATCCTGCGGTACTTCATGGGGTCCCTGCGGCTTGACGGAATAGCGGTGGAGGCGGCGGCGGCAAACCTCGACATGTTGAGGCACGCCCTGGAAAGCAGACGAATCACCGTCGACCAGTATCTCAACATTTTTCAGTTCATCGCCAAGGCCGTTAAGGAAATCATCCAGACGCAGTATATAGGCGTTCATGAAGGCAATCTGCGACCGGTGATCTTTCAGCTCATAGAAAACAAAACGCCCCTGCCCTTCACGCCTTCCCCGGGTTCCACCAGGGAAGAAATCTACCACCAGGCATCGGAATGGTTCATACGGGACCACCTGGCGACGCGGTTCCTGATCCAGAAACTGGACAATTTCATAGGAAGGGTCATCGCGGGACTGGCGAAGGAGAGCCAGAGCCTGGACCGTAACACACGCACGCTCCTTCTCAGCTACAATCCCGAACGATGCTTTGTTTCCCTTGATTCGACAAACACACTCATGGACACCCAGATCTACCTGGGGAACAAGGGCTACTTCCTCAAGTGCCTGCGCTCTTTCGGATATCCCGTACCGCCGGGCTTCATAGTAACCACGGAATTTTTCCGTTGCCGTTCGGCGATTATGGCCTACGACGCGGCGGCTTCGGATTACTACCGACGACTTCGGGAAGAAATCCTGCGGCTGGAACGGGCGAGCGGCAGGAAATTCGGGGACCCGAACCGCCCTCTGCTGCTTTCCGTCCGCAGCGGCTCGACAATCACCATGCCGGGCATGATGGAAACATTCCTGAACATAGGAATCAACGAAGAAATCGTTGAACGCATGGTGTCCGAACCCTGGGCGGCATGGGATAATTACCGAAGGTTCCTGCAGCGTTTCGGCATGTCCTACGGCATCCCGCGGGACCGTTTCGACGCGATCATGTCCAGGACAAAACGGGCGCACAACGCCGCCTTCAAGCGGGAACTCCTGCCGGAGCAGTTGAAAGAGCTGGTGTACGCCTACAAGGGTCTCCTCGAGGAGGCATCCCTGCAACTCCCCACGAACCCCTGGGAACAGCTTCAGATCGCCATCGACCGTGTGCTGGATTCATGGCAATCCGAGACGGCCTCCCTGTACCGGGAAGCCATGAACATTGCCGGAGAGTGGGGAACCGCGGTGATCGTCCAGCAGATGGTCTTCGGGAACCGCAACACAGGGTCGGGAACCGGCGTGGTATTCACCCGCAATCCCAAGAAGCCCGATTCACGGGTAACGCTCTACGGGGATTACATGGTCTGCATCCAGGGAGAGGATGTTGTTTCCGGGCTGGTGACGACCCACCCCATTTCCGAGGAGCAGAGAATCGCGGAGAAGATCGAGGGCGACCAGAGCCTGGAAAAAAGCTTCCCCCACGTGTACCATCGCCTGAAGGAGCTCGCCGATGAACTGGTCACCCGGAGGGGATTCAGTCACCAGGAAATAGAGTTTACTTTTGAAGGGCCGAATCCTGAAGATCTCTACATTCTGCAGACCAGGGACATGACCCCGCCTGAAGATGAAAATCTTCGCATATTTGTTCCCACACCGAGCCTCAAGAAAGGACTTGCGGGAACCGGCATAGCCGTCGGGGGCGGCGCCTTGTCGGGCATCGCCGTTCACCGCGTCGAGGAAGTGGACGACCTGCGGCGGCGTCATCCCGGTGTACCCCTCATCATGATCAAACCTGATACGGTCCCGGAAGATATCGACATGGTCCTCAAGGTGGACGGGGTACTGACCGCGCGGGGGGGGAGCACGTCGCACGCGGCCGTGGCCGCCTACCGGCTCGGAAAGACCTGCGTTGTGGGATGCCAGCAACTCGTGGTGAATGAAGAAGAATCAAAAAGCCGGCTCCGGGAGCATGTAATCAGAAGCGGCGACTGGATCGGGCTTGACGGCCGCAACGGGTTCATCTATTTGGGACGTCACGAAACAATGCCCTTTCACGAGACACAGCATTGAGGACTTTGTACGGAGACATCCGATTTGAAACGACAACCACGGCACTGAACGGGGAAAGAATATGACTGCCACCATGACGGAAACCACACCTTCAGGCCCGACTCTCGGCATCAACGGCCTCGGGCGAATCGGGAAATTGACGCTTTGGCACCACGTGGGCCGGAAATACTTCGGCCGTATCGTCGTCAACCAGGGACGAGCCGTAGGAATCGGCCTTCAGGCCGTAGCTGAAATGATAGAGAAGGACTCAACCTACGGACCGCTGCACAGATTCCTTTACGGGCACAGGGCGGAACGGATTATCGAAATCGTGAATGAGAAACAGGGTGAACTCCGTATCGACGGAATTCCGGTGACCATCCTGAGGGAACACCGGAATCCCGCTGATATCCCCTGGCGGGATTCCGGAGCGGAACTCGTCGTGGAGTGTACGGGAGCGTTCAAAGACCCGACATTCCCGCCGGATACCCCCGGCGGATCACTTCGCGGCCACCTGGCCTCCGGCGCCCGCGTGGTGGTCAATTCAGCACCCTTCAAAACCGGGGACAAGCTCGCGAAGATACCGCCCGATTCCCCCAGTTTGATCTACGGCATCAACCACACCCGTTTCGATCCGGGGATGCACGCGATCGTATCGGCGGCATCCTGTACGACGACGGCCCTGGCCCACATGATTCTGCCGCTGATCGAGCATTTCGAAGCCAGGACCCTCATGACGGCATCGCTTTCGACGGTGCATGCCGTGACCAATTCCCAGAGCGTACTCGACTCCGTTCCCGGGGCAAACAGCAAGGACCTGAGGAAAACACGCAGCATACTCAACAACATCATCCTCACCTCGACGGGCGCGGCCGAGGCCCTGGAACAGGTTATGCCCGAGGTGGGAGAGATAGGCTTCATGGGAGACTCGGTCAGGATTCCGATTCCCACTGAATCGCTTATCATACTGAACGTCACCTTCCAGTCGAGAATACTCAGGCACGGCAGTGGAAACATCACCGCCCAGGTCCTCAACGACGTCTATCGCGAAGCCGCCGAGGGCAAACAGAAAGGCCTCCTGAAATTCACGATGGAACAGAACGTTTCTTCCGATTTCATCGGTGATCCGGCGTCGGTGATCATTGAAGCCTCTGAAACACATACGCGAACGGGCTTTATAAACGTGGATCTGTCCGAGGTTCCCGGATTGTCACCGGACCTGATAAAAAGCCTGCAGGACCCGCTGCTTCGCGTCCCCGTCACCCACGCGAAGATATTCGGCTGGTACGACAACGAGTACGGGAGTTACACGAACAGGCTGGCCGATCTGTGTGTCTACATCCATGAAACGTTCTGACGGGGCGGGGCGGCACGGCTCCCCTTTCTCGCTACAGGTTCCGCAGCAGGCGGTTAGCCGGGGATCGAGCCATGTCGTCCCTGAAGGTTTGAAGTATTTCCGAAAGGGTTTCCAGCTCATCGGTCCTGGCCGCGGGAATTGATTCCGTCCCGCTGTTGTCAAGGGCATCGAGAACGAACTGAACGGTGAGCGTATTGATGTCCCTGGCGGGCTGGTACCCGGGTTCCCTGTATCCGTCGGTCTCTGTGGCATTGACGATTCCGGCGGCCATAAGGTCGGAAAGTATCAGATGCACCAGGCGAATCGGGATTTCAAGTCGATGGCAAATGTCGTTGGCTGTCAGGGGCTTCCCTCCTTCCGCGAAATTCGATACCAGCAGATAGGCTGTCTGAAGGGTGAAAAGTCTCCTGCGGGAAGGACTTATCTTGAGCGAGTCAGGCTCGAATTCATAGGTGTCCACATTCTGGCGGGCGAACGAATACTCCGCCCCGAAAAGCACTATGAACCAGCTCAACTGCAACCAGACAAGGAACAAGGGCAGCGCCGCGAAACTGCCGTAGATGGCGTTGTATTTCGATGCTCCCACCTGGAACGCGATGTAGCCGAACTGAACGAGCTGGTACATGGTTCCGGCTATGATTCCCGCGAGGATTCCCGAGGACAGATGCACCTTCGTATTGGGCATGAAGATATAAAGGAAAGAAAACAGCACCCAGACGATACCGTACGGCAGCAGCGTGAGCACGAAGGATATGACCGGGCTGAATATCCCGAGGAGAGCGATCTTCTCCATGATCATCGTTACCTGGGTAGTGATGAAAACCGTAACGCTGCTTGACAGGATAATCAGAATCGGGCACAGCAGCATGACCGAAAGGTAATCACTGAACTTTCTTCCCAGGCTTCTTGGCTCCTGGATTCCCCAGATATCGTTGAAGGATGTTTCGATGTGGCCGAGAACCTTGATGACCGCGTAGAACAGGATGATGACGCCCACACCGGCAATCAGTCCCCCTTTCGTGTTGGCAAGCAGCGATTCGGAAAAGCCGATAACCTGCATGATGACATCTTCATGCCCCTGGAACTGCTCCAGCAGCTGCCTTTCAAGACGTTTCTCGAACCCGAATCCCTTTGCCACGCCGAAGAACATCGCCAGCACGGGAACGATTGAAATCAGTGAATAGAAGGTGAGAGCCGAAGCCCTCAAGAGACACTTGTCCTCGTCAAAACCGCGGACCGCGAGGATAAATATCCGTAGCTGCCGGATGAGAAATGACTTTTTCCGAGGCATGTCCTTGATTCTCACCCTCCAGACGTCATGTCTGATAAAATCAATCAACTCTCGGGCTGTCTCCATGATTTTGCTCATGTTTTATGCCTTTTCCTTCCTCTCGTCGCTGATGAACCCGTACAAAGCGCCCCGGCCCGCCTCCGGCGGGCCTGCATCACACAACTGACGTGAAGAACCAATACCGGGCAACACCTGCAGGGTGAAATGTATACGAATTTAACAGACCGGTCAAAGAAATAGGTTCCCCGTGTTCGCGCCTTGACTTCTCGGGCATGACGGAATATACAGTAACCTGTAGTCTATTGCGACAGCCGGCTCCGGGCGGGCAACCGGTGATTCCGGTCTGAAGGGCCTCGAGAGAAACGGGAATCCGCTTTGTTGACACAGGGCGGTTTTTTGCAACCCTCGCTCACGGGACCGGCCGAATCCCGACTCTGCCATGCCGTTTCGAGAAGAAGTGCAATCACGCCCCGACTATGGACCATGAAAAGAAGGGAAAAATGATACGGGAGAGCGCCATGATCAGAGAAAAAAAAGTAATTATTGTCCACCTTGTTCTGCTCGCGGTATTGTTCGTCGTAGGAGTCGGACTCGGCTTCTACATCTGGGGTGTGGAGCGGGGGGAACAGCCCGACTACAGGCCCTGTCTCACCAAGGCCGCGGAGCACATAACGACCATTGAAGCGGCAAACCGGGAACTCCTCAAAAAAACCGAGGCCCTTCAGAAGGAACTCGCAGACCTCAATGTTACGATCAAGAAAGGCCCGGACAAACTCAACGAACAGATCACGAAGCTCGAATCCCAGGTCGCCTCATTGACCAGGGAACGAGAAACAGCGGCGACCATCACAAACAAAAACAAGGAACTCACGGAACAGGTCAACCACCTTACAGAGGAACTGAGACTGCTCGAGGGGAAAAACACCGCGTTGCAATCCGCGCTGGAAGACCGTGATGACCTGACGAAAGAAAAGGAACGACTCGAAGCAGAACTCCGGGAGGCGATCCTTGAACGGGACGCCCTCAGACAGGAAATCGAGCAGTTGCAGTCCGGCACGGGGCACTATGAGGCGATACTCGAGGAAAACAAGAACTGCGTAAAACAGGCGCGGGAGTTGGAGGATCAGGTGAAGATCCTAAAAGAACGACTGGACGCCATTCAGCAGCTTGTGACGCCTGAAGCCGGAAATGGCGCTTCCGGGGAGACACCTGCGGAATCTATTTGAAATAGCCCGAACGAACCCGGACTGTCCCCTCCTCCATTCTTCGGTAACTTTGCTACGAAGCCATCCTCTATCGGACGTTTTTCGGCTTTTCGGTACCATAGGCATAGGCGTGCGTATATGAAATCACACAGCACACATACTCAACGATGCCCGCTTACGGCACGTCAGTTGTATGATGCAGGCCCGCCGGAAGCGGGCTGGGGCGCTTTGTACGAATGGGGCAAGACCTGACCCATAACCCCTGTGGAGAGGATGAGCGATGGAAAAAGGTAATCTTGAAATACTGCTGGAAGACATCAATGGGAAATTCGATCTCGTTCTTGAAGGACATGACGCGCTTCACCGGGAGATCAAGAAAACCCGAGAAGAGCTGTGTGAGAAGATTAAGGTGGTGGACTTCAAGGTAGAGACCCTGAATCAGAAGCTCAACAAGGTGGAACAACGACTTGATGATCGGATCGACTGCGTGGTGGCCAAGCTCGGCGAGGTCGCGGCACAGGGCGTTGCCACCGCAGCAAAACTCGATGCCGTCGCGGCACAAGGAGATGCTACCGCAGCAAAACTCGATGCCGTCGCGGCACAGGGCGTTGCTACCGCAGCAAAACTCGATAAGGTCGCGGCACAGGGAGATGCCACCGCAGCAAAACTCGATAAGGTCGCGGCACAGGGAGATGCCACCGCAGCAAAACTCGATGAGGTCGCGGCACAAGGCGTTGCTACCGCAGCAAAACTCGATAAGGTCGCGGCACAGGGAGATGCCACCGCAGCAAAACTCGATGAGGTCGCGGCACAGGGCGATGCCACCGCAGCAAAACTCGATACCGTAGTTGCCAAACTAGACGCCGTTGCCGCTGATCTCTCCGCCCACCGCGCCGATACAGAGGCCCACCGTTCGATCTATCGCGTAAGGGAATAGTACAACAAGAAGGTGGGGAGTCTCCTTCCGGCCCATGATCCGGGCCGAAAGCCTTTCTACTGTAATGACTGATCCCTTGTGCAATCTGATCGGTCCCGCGATCTTTAAATTCCGTCATTCCGGGGCATGGAACTCCGCCACCTCCCCGCGGCACTCCGGAGTTCTTCGATTCTGTCTGTTTTCTCCCATCGATAATCGTCCATGAAGAGCGTTCGGGGAAGTTTTCGGTAGATGTCGCCCTTTAAAAGATCAAACTGCCGGATCATCCCCGCCGGCGTGAGATCGAAGACTTCCTTGACGATCTGTGTCAGTTTTTCGTCAGAAATTTCCCCCGTGCCAAAGGTATCCACATAGATAGAAAAGGGCCTGGCGATGCCGATGGCGTAGGCAAGCTGCGTCGAACAGCGCGTGGCAAGTCCCGCGGCCACGATGTTTTTCGCCACGTAGCGGGCACCGAACGCTGCCGAACAGTCGACTTTTTCCGGTGTTTTGTTCACCACGGCTCCGCCGCCCAACTGGGCTCCGGGATAGCCTCCGTAAAACTGGACTACCAGTTTCCGTCCCGTCACACCCGAATCGGCGGCACTGCAGGAATTGACGGCCTGCCACTCTCCGGTGGGATTGAAAAGAAACTCCGTGTCTTCGCCCACGTAATCACTCAGGCAATCAAAGGTTATCCGCCGGGCGTCCTCTTTCACCTTCTCTTTTGTTCCGTTGACGAAACGGTAGTCCACCGCATTCGACATGAGTACCTTGGCAAGCTTGCCGGGCTTTCCCGTTCCCCTGTCATACCGTACCGATACCTGCCCCTTGCCGTCGGGCGCGAAAACGGGGTTCCCACACTCCTCAAAGGCTCTCATCAGCCTGCTGACAAGGACATAGGGAAGGGGCAGCAGTTCGGCTGTTTCATCACAGGCAAATCCGTACATAATTCCCTGGTCACCGGCACCGATCTCACTGTTCACGTTCAAGGCAGGGTCAGTCCCCCGGCAGATGTCCGGTGACTGTGGAATAATGGCATTCAACACACCCATGAGATGGCCGTTCAGCCCCACGGCCGCGTGATTATAGCCCAGGGACAGGACGGACCGGCGGGTAATGGTGTCTATGTCGACGGAAACCCGTGACCGGATCTCTCCTCCCACGAGGCACATACCTTTACCGAGGAATACCTCGAGGCCGCAATGAGGCATGGTTTCAAGAGTCAGGCCCAGCTCCGACTCCTTGTCGAGAATGTCCGCGATTATGCCGGCCGCAATAACGTCGGCGACGATATCGGGATGGCCGATCTTGATGCTCTCCGAAGATATCTGCATATGCCGCTCCTTCGCATTATGACGGAGTTTGCGAACTCCTGAAAAGTCGGAAAACGTCCGACCTGTGGCGTTGGATCTTTTCCCCATGATGTATCACGCCGATTCTCGCCACTATCCCTTATACGAACATGGGAAAAGAAGGGGCCCATGGGGGAGACAAAAAAACTCGCGCCGCGGCGCGAGTTCGCTATTCCAGCTTGTGCCGGCGTTTTAGCACATTTCTAGAGCGGAGCAATTTACCGTTAAATCACCGCTGCATACTATGCGATATAAATGTTAGGTGTCCCCGTACCACGAAAGGAACGGTCTGTCAAGGGCGCCAAAACACCCAAATCCACCACCATCTTTCTGCTGCGTCGCGTTTTTGTGTTTTTCAGGTCTTGTATTGCGATGGTACCGGCGGCTGCGAGGCTGCCCGGAGCATTTTCCGCATCTGCACATCAAAATGGCTGTTTGTTTCGATATTCCGGAGCAGTACGGACGAAGGTCTCCCTCGCGGGTCGTGGTGCGGCGATCCGCCGGACATCAGCAGCAGAACTGAACCGGGCTGAACTGCTCGGAGTCTCCTATCCACACGGTGCGGGGAGAAGTTCCCTGATTCGCTGACGGGCCTGGAGATAGACATCAAAGACAGGATGATCCCCCGCAATACGAATGACAAGCCGGCGCGATCGCTCCATAATTCTTCCGGGAACGGCAATCAGGGAAAAACGCATCGCTTTCATCCGGCGCGATACCCATGAACCGCCAAGAACCGGACGTGCCACAATCATGATCCACCACCACGCAGCATTGGCGCCGAAATCGCCGGAAGGAAGCAGTCTCCCCTTTATATACTCTCGCTTGTAGATGGTGCAGCCATAGTCAGTGACGTTTTCCATTCGGATCCGCGCTTACTGATCAACCCATCAAGAGATTCTATTATCCTGAATCCAGAGTGAATGCCTCAGCCGTCGAAGGGCGGCAGCAAATTTGCCGAAAAACGACAAAAAACATACTTCAGACGGCTAAAATCAGTCGGTCAAGACATTCATCTCATGCTGTGGTCCTCAAAATGGCAATAATAGTCGATACTCAGAAACACTTCACCTCTGGCTCTTTGTTGAGTCGTCCACGCAGCTTCCTCCCTGCAACAGCCGACTCTATGCCGGTGCAGGATGCAGCACTCGATACACACACATCAACCGCTCTTTGACAATGTGCAGAACATCAACGAATGGAGGCCCCGCCATCAGGCGCATGATCATTCTGCCGGAACGGTTTACCAGCCTTCCGGGAACGTTGATCAGATTCTTGCGGAGCGTCAATGTCCGGGCATTATGCCAACGTTCGGTCAGGATATAGCGCTTGAAGAGCAACGCCAGGTTGTAGGCTATCGTGCAATGCCGGAAGTAGGCAAAATTGCTGTTGAAGTTTCCCGCTTTGCCCGCTTGTTGTAAGCTTCCCAAACCTCTTTCGGCGTCATGTCGGGCTGATTGTGGCAAATGATCTGATAGCGCCATTTGGGGAAACAGCATCCCTTGGCCATCGCCTTCCTGACCAAGATACTTCCGCACAACAACAAAATCGTGAATCTTTCCGGTTGTTTTCATGTAGTAGCTGAAGGAGGCGCCGTCTAGTTTGTCGCAGCCGGGATAAAAGGGCTCGAAAGCATCATCGGCGATGCATTCTTTTACCCAATGCAGGATATTTCCATACTTCTTCGCTACGACCTCAAAAAACAGGAAATCTCCTTCAAATGCTTCGATGTTCTCCTCGCTGAAGAACCCGCTGTCCAAACGGACCGTTCGCACCACCAGATGCTCTCGGGACATGGCATCAAGGCACTTCCGGTAAAACTCAATGAAATCAGTGTTGCTCACCGCATTGCCGGCTCCAGAGTGATGGCCGGAATAAAACCGAAGGGCTCTATGGTGCAGACCTTCATGTGGTAGCTCTTCCTGCCGTTCTTGATGTACGACATGCATTTTATGCTTGACAACTTTGGACGATATAATTATGTCAAAAATAACATAACCCATCGCGCGGGCTTTTTTGCACATCGCTATTTTTACCTGAACATATGGAGGAGATGAGAATGAATATTGCCGCCACGTACCAAAAGGGAGAAATTCCCGGCGTCATCGCCATTGAGGGGTCGCGTTGTAAGGGATGTGATGCCTGCAAGCGTCATTGTCCGACGGGCGCGATCCAGGGCATGTTCGGAACAATTCACAGCATTGATCCCGATCTCTGTCTCAGTTGCGGGCAGTGTCTGGTCAACTGCCCTTTCGGCGCCCCCTATGAGACTGTCGACACAGTGGATGCGGTCGTTTCAAAATTGAAGGACTCCGCCACGACCGTTGTCGGCATTATAGCGCCGGCCGTCCGAGTCGCCATCGGCGAGGAGTTCGGCCTGCCGGCCGGAAGTCTCGTCACCGGAAAACTATACGGTTCGATGCGAAAGGCCGGTTTTAAGATTCTGGACAATAATTTCGCCGCAGACCTGACGATCATGGAAGAGGGAACGGAGTTCATTCAGCGGGCGAGGCATGCCCTCTTCGGCGAAAAAGGGGCACACGTCGGTCCCCTGCCGCAATTCACGTCCTGCTGTCCGGCCTGGGTGCGGTTCGTGGAGATCCAATACCCCGCCCTGATTCCCCATCTGTCGTCCGCGAAGTCTCCCCAGCAGATGGCGGGTGCCGTTGCGAAAACCTACGGCGTTGAAGTCTGGGGCAAGGCCGCATCAAAAATTTACACCGTCGGCATCATGCCCTGTACAGCCAAAAAATACGAGGCCTCGCGCCCGGAATTCAGGAACGCATACGAATTCAACCGCCGGAACGGAAAAGCATCCGTGCCCTATCCCGATGTCGACACCGTGCTGACGACCCGCGATCTCGCCCGTCTTTTCAAAAAAATGAAGATAGATCTGGCCGCTGAGAAAGAGGCTGAGGGTGATTCCCTTCTCGCGGAATACACGGGCGCCGGAACCATTTTCGGAAATACCGGCGGCGTGATGGAAGCGGCGCTCCGCACGGCCTATGCCGTTCTGACGGGCCAGGAACTCAAACCGCTGGAATTCCAGAAAGTCAGGGGCCTGAAAGGCGTCAAGAGCGCCTCCGTCCCCCTGAAAGACAGTAAATACGGCAAGGAGATTGTTGTGCGGATGGCTGTTGTTCACGGCCTCAGGAAAAACATCGGTCCGGTCATCGATCAGGTTCTGGGGGGCCGATCGCCCTATCATTTCATTGAGGTCATGAACTGTCCCGGCGGCTGCATCAACGGCGGCGGACAACCGATTCAGGGCGGAGGTTCTTCATGGCTGGAAGCGACGCTTCCCTGGTTTGCCTGGAAATAATCGAGAAAAGGAGCCGGCATATGAAAAACAAGGAATACCACTATATGGAGAATCCCTCTTACCTGACGAGGCGGCAGTTCATCACCATCGGCGGAATCGTGATTGCGCTGCTGGCGCTGCCCACAATCTGGATCACCTCCCTCGTATCGAGGAAAACCGATTACATTCTGGCCCGGACGAAGGGACTGTATCAGGATGACGTCAAATCGAAAGTACGCGTCAGCCACGCCAATCAGGCCGTGATGAAATACTACAAGGATTTCGGAGGCAAGCCGTTGAGCGAACGATCCGAAACCTTGCTGCATACGACGTACGTCAATAGAACAAAAGGACTTTCCTGAAAGGAGTGTACGAGATGTCGAATGAAACGATGATTCTGAAACACCCTCTAAGTGTAAGGGTCTTTCATTACCTGCTAATCGTCAGCTTCCTGCCCCTTGCCGTAACGGGGCTGCTGCTTTATTTTAAACCGCTTCACGAAGACGCCTTGAATCTCGCGGCACGCATTCATATCCTGGCAGGGGTCCTTTTAAGCCTGGATGCGGCCGCTTTCTTCCTGATCGGTTTTGATCGCGTCGTATTGTTCGTTAAAAGAGTGTTCACATTTTCCGGGGACGATTTGAAATGGTTCGTTGTTCTCGGCGGCTATCCCCAAAAAATTCTGTTCCATAAGAAAATCCCCGTTCCCCCGATGGGCAAATACAATTCAGGGCAGAAGCTCTTCGGGATATGCGTGTTGATCGGGGGTACGATTCTAATCGGAACCGGTTGGCTTCTCTGGGCCTTTCCTCACAATGTCCCCCGAAGCCTCGTAGCCATATCCGGGCACCTCCATACCATTTTCGGCTGGCTTCTCAGTCTCTTCCTGCTGGTTCACATGTTCCTGGGAATCTACATGATCGACGATTTCAAGGCCATGCTGCTGCACGGGAAAATTCCGCACGAAGAGGCGAAGGAGATGTCGCCTCTATGGGTGAAGGATGAACTGATATCCCTGAATCAATAACCTTCTTGTGCTTTTCAACACGGGCCTTTGCACGCGATCCGGACCCTTCCCGCATGGCACCTCAAACAGCCGGAAGGGGAGTGTGCCCGCCCTGCTCCGTACATTATAAATAAAGTTAAGGAGGAATCCGTGAGTGTTGTAAAGCTTACGATTGACAACATCCCGCTCACCGCAAAACCCGGCGCCACGATCCATCAGGCCGCGCAGAGCGTCGGCATTCATATCCCGACGCTCTGCGCGATGACCGAGATTGGACATACGCCGGGAGCCTGCCGTGTCTGCGTGGTGGAAGTCGAGGGGCAGCGCACCCTTGTCGCCTCTTGCGTCTTTCCCGTCACGGAGGGCATGGCCGTTCGCACGAACACCGAGCGGGTTCGAGCGGCACGGAAAATGGTTGTCGAGCTTCTGCTGGCCAACCATCCGGCCGAGTGTGCGTCCTGCGTGAGGAGCGGAAACTGCGAACTGCAGCGGATTGCGGAGCATGTGGGGGTACGGGATATTCGTTTTTCCACCGAATTCCCTGCCCGGGACAAGGTCATTGATGCCTCAAGCCCCTCGATCGTCAGGGATCCCCGGAAGTGCATCCATTGTCACCGATGCATAACCGTTTGTGAACATATCCAGACAGTATCTGTTCTGACATCCTCGAACAGGGGGAGCAAGGTCCTCGTCGGGCCGGCGTTCAATTTGCCGCTCGGTGAGACGAATTGTATAAACTGCGGCCAGTGTATCATGGTGTGTCCGGTCGGCGCGATCTACGAAAGGGATGATACCGGGGCGGTCTGGAAGGTCCTCGAGGATCCGACCAAGCATGTCATCGTTCAGGAAGCGCCGGCAATCCGGGCCGCCCTCGGAGAGGAATTCGGCATGCCTCCCGGGTCGCTGGTCACAGGGAAGATGATCGCCGCCCTCCGGAGGCTGGGATTTGACAAGGTGTTTGATACCAATTTCACGGCGGACCTGACGATCATGGAAGAAGGCAGCGAACTTCTCCAGCGGATCAAAGATGGGGGAACCCTGCCCTTGATCACATCCTGCTCACCCGGGTGGATCAAGTTCTGTGAGCACTTTTACCCCGATCTCCTCGCTCACGTCTCGACCTGCAAGTCGCCTCAGCAGATGTTCGGTTCCATGGCCAAGACGTACTATGCTGAAAAGGCGGGTGTGGATCCAAAGGACATCGTTGTCGTTTCGATCATGCCGTGTACGGCAAAGAAGTTCGAGGCGAAACGGCCGGAAATGAATGACAGCGGGTATCGGGATGTCGACTATGTCCTCACCACCCGTGAACTCGGCCGGATGATCCGGGAGGCGGGTATCGATTTTGTCAACATTCCGGATGAACCGTACGATGATCCTATGGGAGAGTATACCGGCGCCGCGACGATCTTCGGGGCGACGGGCGGTGTCATGGAGGCGGCGCTTCGAACCGCCTATGTGCTCGTCACCGGCAAGGTTCTCGGTGATCTGAACATCACGCCGGTGAGAGGTCTCGACGGGGTGAAGGAGGCGGCGGTGCCGGTTGAAGGGTTCGGCGATGTGAAGGTGGCCGTTGCCCATGGTCTGGGCAATGCCCGAAAACTGCTTGATAAGATAAGAGCGGGAGAAGCGGATTATCACTTTATAGAGATCATGGCATGTCCCGGCGGCTGTGTCGGCGGCGGCGGCCAGCCTCAGCCTGTCACGAATGAAAAGAGGGCATTGCGGGCCGGCGCCCTGTACGCTGACGATGAAGGACAGTCATACCGTCAGTCCCATGAAAATCCGTCGGTAACCAAGGCCTATGAGTCGTTCCTCGAAAAACCGCTGGGACACAAGTCTCATGAGCTGCTTCATACGCATTACACGGCGCGGGGAACGGAGATCCCGCACAAAAAAGGGTAGTTTTTTCGAAAAAAGACATCGTTGTGCGATTCCGGCAATAACGCCTGCGGCAGGGATATGTTCTGAATCCCAGGGCGGGAAGAAGTGATGAAAACCCGGTCCGCATTCGTGCGGCCGGGTTTTTCAATGACGGGGGCATTCATGGACGAAAAACGGGTCGGATGTGTCGGGATTATCGTGAAAGAGGTGTCGTTGTCATCGCCGTTATTGTTGACGGATCGACGGATGATGTCGGGTCACTGGCGGGGAAACTCGGCATGATCGAGGATATAACCGTCAAATCGGTGCTGGCGAAACAGCATGGATAAACGCATCGGCACTCGGATACAGGAATTATGGACACAACACCGAAGGGAAATAGACTGCACATCGCCATTTTCGGAAGGACGAACGTGGGCAAATCGAGCCTGCTCAATCTTCTGATCGGCCAGGATATCGCCATTACCTCGCCCGAGGCGGGGACGACCACCGATGTCGTGGAAAAGGCAATGGAACTGCTCCCGCTGGGACCGGTCCTGTTTCTCGACACGGCGGGACTCGACGATATCTCATCCCTCTCCCGTCTTCGTCTTGAGAAAACGCAAAAGGTCTTCGATCGCGCGGATATCATTCTTCTGGTGATCGAGGCCGGAACATGGACCGGCTATGACGAGAAGGTGCTCGCCGAGGCAAAGGAACGGAACGTGCCCGCCATCGCAGTGATCAACAAGATCGATCTTCACGCACCGACAAAAGCATTTGTTGCCTCAGTTGCGGAAAAGGCAGGGCGGGTGGTTCTCGCCGCCAGCAATGACCGGGCGGGGAGAGACGACTATGTCAATCCCCTGAAACACCATCTTGCTCAGATCGCAGCGGATCATTTTGTGGAACCGCCGCCGCTGATCGGAGATCTCCTGCCGCCGGGAGGCACGGCGGTATTGGTGGTCCCCGTCGATCTTGAGGCACCGAAGGGAAGACTCATCCTGCCCCAGGTCCAAACCGTCCGGGATGCCCTGGACAACGATTCGATGGCGCTCATCGTCAAGGAACGGGAACTTGTCCAAGCCCTGGGCAACTTGAAGCAGTCTCCCCATATTGTCGTTTGCGACTCTCAAGTCGTACAGAAAACGTGCGCCGATACGCCGGCGACGGTCCCTGTCACGACATTCTCCATTCTTTTCGCGCGGCATAAGGGCGATCTGGTTGAGGCGGTGCGGGGAGCGGCGGCCATCGAGAACCTGGAGCCCGGAGACAGGGTTCTTATCGCAGAGGCGTGTTCGCACCATCCGCTTCAGGATGACATCGGACGCGTGAAGATACCGAGGTGGCTTCGTCAGTACAAGGGATTCAACCTTGAGATCGACGTCTTTGCCGGGCGCGACTACCCTGAAAATCTCTCCCGGTACAGACTGATCATTCACTGCGGGGCCTGCATGCTGACAAGGCGGGAGATGCTCAACAGAATCAGGAAGGCAAAGGAAGCGGGCGTATCGATCACCAATTACGGCGTGGCCATATCTCTCTTGCAGGGGGTGTTGCGCCGGGTGCTCTCGCCGTTTCCTGCGGCATGGAGCGCATTCAACAGGGAAACGGGAAAAACCAAGGGAGGAAAAACCGATGAGTTATGATTTGGCATACAGCGCGAAGGAAAAAGAATGGATGAGCCGGGTCATCAAGGACGACGAAATAGCGAGGTATCTCGTCAATGGAAAAGACTTCATCGACGATGACGAAATATGGAAAAAACTGGAAGAGAACAGAAATCCCCAACGGCGGAAGATAAGGGATATTCTTGCGAAATCCCTCGCAGTGCAAACATTGAGCCCCGATGAAGCCGCCGCGCTTCTGAATGTGGAAGATGACGACCTCCTTCAGGAGATGTATGAAACAGCCGGCACCATAAAGAGAAAGGTGTACGATAATCGCATTATCACCTTTGCCCCTGTCTACTGCAGCAATCTCTGTGTCAATAATTGCCTGTATTGCTCCTTTCGAAGGGAAAACACCGTGCAGAAACGGCGAAGTCTTACCCTGGAAGAAGTCAGAAAAGAGGCGGAAGTCCTTGCGGGAACCAGAGGACATAAGCGGGTCATCGCCGTGTACGGGGAACATCCGTCGTCGGATATACACTACATCGCCGACACGATCCGGACCATGTACGACGTCGCCATGAAGACGAAGAACGGAATCGGGCAAATCAGACGGGTCAATGTCAATATCGCCCCCATATCGATTCATGACCTCGGGATTCTCCGCGACGTCGGTGTCGGAACGTTCCAGGTGTTCCAGGAAACATATCACCGCAAGACCTATCGGCAGGTGCATCCGCAGGGGACGATAAAGTCGAATTACCGGTGGAGGCTGTACTGCCACCACCGGGCCCTTGAAGCGGGCGTCGACGATGTGGCCACCGGAGTGCTTTTCGGCCTCTACGACTGGCGGTTCGAGGTGATGGGACTCCTGTACCACGCCCTCGATCTTGAACGGCAATTCGGCGGCATCGGTCCCCATACCGTGTCGTTTCCGCGCCTGGAGCCGGCCGCCAATACGCCCTTCGTCCATGAAACGAAGCACACCGTGTCGGACAGAGATTTTAAAAAGATCGTCGCGATCATACGACTTTCCATTCCCTATACCGGCATGATCATAACCGCCCGGGAATCGGCAAAGATGAGGAGAGAGATCATTCCGGTGGGCTGTACGCAGACGGACGCATCGACGCGGATCGGCATCGGCGCTTATTCGGACCGCTATACGGAACAGGAAGCGGAGCGCCAGCAGTTCATTCTCGGCGATACCCGGAGCCTCGACGAGGTGATCCGGGAATTTGCCGGCATGGGCCTCATCACGTCGTTCTGCACCGCCGGGTACCGCTGCGGAAGGACGGGCGAGCACATCATGAAACTTCTGAGAACGGGCACGGAGGCCAAGTACTGCAAACTCAATGCGGTGTTGACATACCGGGAATGGCTCGACGATTTCGCAAGCGAGGAAACGAAGAAGGCCGGAGAGGTCATCATCAAAAAGGAAATGGAAGAGATCAAGCAACAGATCCCCGGGGCATACGAAACGCTTCTTCAGTACTACAAGAGGATCGAAGATGGGGAACGAGACCTCTACTTCTAAAATGGTATTGATCGGAAAGCTCAATGACCTGGCGGCTGCCGTGAGGGACCGCCACGGCGTTTCCATTTGGTTCGTCGAGATTCTCGGCAGGAGATGGTCCTATGTGGGGGGACGCCGGGAGGATCCGGCCTTCCTTCCCCCGGAGCGGATCGAACTGAACGGATGTTACGGCGTCGTGTCCGGCCGGTGGAACGACATCGTAGTGGATGAAAAGGAGCGACTCATTGCTTCAGCGAAAGCACTTCTGGACCTCTATGACGAAGGATGAAATTTTACATTATCTCAACAATCCCGGCGACGATGAGAGGCTCTTCCGGAGAGCGGACGGGATACGGCGAAAGGAATGCGGGGAGAGCGTTTATATCCGCGGTATTATCGAGTTTTCCAATCATTGCGTGCACAACTGCCTCTATTGCGGTCTCCGGCGGGACAACGACGCGGTGGTGCGGTATCGGATGGACGAGGATGAAATGGTCGATACGGCGTTGCGGATCGCGTCGTACGGCGTCGGAACCATTGTCCTCCAGTCGGGGGACGATTTTTTCTATACCCGGTCCATGCTCTGCCGCGTCGTGGAGCGGATCAAGCATCGCGCCGATGTGGCCGTTACGCTGAGCATCGGGGAACGGCCCTTCGACGATTACCGGGCATTGAAGGCGGCCGGGGCGGATCGGTACCTCTTGAAACACGAAACGGCAAACGAGGCATTGTATCGCCGCCTCCACCCTCATCAGACGCTGCGGCAGAGATTGCGCATCCTGGATTTTTTGCGCCGTATCGGATATCAGATCGGCACCGGGAATATTGTCGGCCTTCCCGGTCAGACCGTTGACGATCTCTGTGCCGATATCGTTCTGCTGCACGATCTGTCTCCCGATATGGCCTCGGTGGGCCTTTTCATCCCCCAGCACGATACGCCCCTGGCGACGGTTCCGCGGGGAACCGTGCCGGCGACGCTGAGGGTGCTCGCCCTGGTGCGGATCGCAACCGGAAACGCGCATATGCCTGTAACGACGGCGTTAGTCACCGCTGATCCGGACCGCGGACTGATTCGGGGGCTGCGGGCGGGGGCGAATGTCATCATGCCCGATTTTACGCCGGACCGCTATCGCTTGGATTACGCCATCTATGACAACAAGTTGCAGATCACGCTGGACGCGGCGAGGGCGTCGATACACGCCGCCGGAAGAACCATGGACCGCACCAGAGGCGACTCGCTGAAAAAATGCGATCCGCCCATCACTTCTACCGATCCATGATCGCGAGACGTACTTTCGGCAGTACGTTGAGCGGTGCTTTCTTCGTCTACTGAAACCTCGCCCGATTTAATAGGCTGATGCAAAGTTCAATCACCGTGGTATACAAGCCGAAGAGCCGGTTCCTGAACCGGAATCGTCTTCTGCCGAAATCCAGTTTCCGGCATCGGTCCAGGAACCGGCAAAATACCTTCTTGTACAATTGCCACGGCTAGTATGTGTCGGCATAGGACAGCATCGATTGTTTCGGCGCTGTAAGGAGTCCCCAATGCCTCACTTTACCAAAACAACTGGCCAATCCGCCCAAATCTCTCGCAGCGAATGTGCCTCTCCGAGTTGGCAAAACAACATGGCCACAAACTGTTCCCAATACCTGAATCCCTTGTCCCCTCGCTCAGCCTTCATCCTATAAACCATCTCAAAGAACTCACGTCTCGAAAACAGGTGAAGAATGTGACTAAAATTGCTGTCAATGGGTTTACTGGTATGCCTCTTCTCAGGCCTTGTTTTCTTTCGGCGAAGAAACATCTACCTGAGTGTATGCACCCTTTCTTGGACTAATGTGATGTGTAGAAATGATTAAAAGACTAGAAATTTCTGACATGCCATTTTGGCTCCTGTTCCAGGGGCTTCCCAGAGAATAGAAGCTTTTCCGCGGCAAGTGGCGGGAAAACTTCTATGAGTTGGAGATTTATCTTATCAAACCCGGAAAGCAAGGCCAGCAAGGAACGAGATATCCGGCTCTGGACCATTTACTCCCCTCTTGACGCCAGCGTCGGCGCTTGCCCAGTTATAGGGAACTTCCAGGACCAAATCCAGCGAATCGAATAGTCCAAAGGACAGGGCCGCCTTGGCCTCCCAGTTCTCGGATTTCACACCTTTTTCGTCGTCATGGTCGTACTGGCCGGTCAACTCGATCTGGGTCCTTCCCTTTCCCTGGGTTCCAGTATCGTCGGTTATCAAGGTATGGCCTCCCCCAAAAGGCTGGAACAGCTCCGAGCATCACAGTTAAGGCCACCGTCACAACGAGGCAGGAGACCTCTTGTTCATCATCATAAAAAACCTTTTGAATTCGCTTCATTGTTTATTTCTCCTTTCATCCGTTTTGTTTTTTCTCGCTGTAAGTGTTGATGGAACTTTCTTCGGGATCCAAACCGGGGCGTTGAATTGCGAAAAAAAGGGCGCGACGGATACGGCCTTTTTCAGGCCGATACACCACGCCCTCACTTCCCGACTCCAGGAGTCGAGCCGTAGGATCGATCAGGTTACGTATGGATCAGATATTTTCTGCCAATATCCGGATCAACTTTTTTCTCAACGCCTCAAGTCGGAGCGACTTGAAAGCCTTCCGGGAATCCTCCAGAACTTCTATCACCTCCAAGAGGATTTCCCTCATCACAATCGAATGACGGCAATCCGGAGACAGACAGGCTGCAACTGTTCCCTCATCCCCTTCCCGCAGGCATTCAAGAAGACGCTCATGCTCTTTGAACCGCGTCTCAATATTCCGAATGCTGTTGCTCACTGCTTCCGGTGCATTCATTAGCCGCTCTCCCGGGTAGCTGGATGGATATCCTCTGCACCGTCACGCTTCATCCGGTCAAGGCTGGTACAGCAGTTTTTATTTCCACAGCACTGGCAGTGGTTCTTTCCCCGCAACGTCCTGTACAGAGAGACGCTGATCCATAAAAGCGCGGAACCGACAATCAATCCTATCATTATTGTTTCAAACATGCATTCCTCTTTTCAGACACCGATCCCAAGCAGGCTGCCAGCCTGAAAGACCATGACGGTCAGCACACAGGCCAAGGCCGTAAGACCTCCCAACTGGAAGAGCGCCCACTTCCACGAATTGCTCTCTCTTTTCGTCACGGCAATGGTCGCCATGCAGGGCGCGCTGATCAGGCAAAAGAGCATGATGCAGAAGGCTGTCAGAGGGGAATACTGGGATCGCAAGTGTTCCCGCAGCGCTTCCGATTTTTCATCGGCCTCACCGACAGAGTAAACGATGCCCATCTGGGCAACGAAAACCTCTTTGGCGGCAAAGGCGCCGATCAGCGCGGTTCCGATCTTCCAGTCGAATCCCATGGGTTTCAAAAACGGCTCCAAGGCATGCCCGATACGCCCGGCCACGGAGTAGGCCATCTCTTCGGCTTGTTTCGCCTGTTCTATCTGCGCTTTCTCTTCCTTAAACGGAGTATCTATTGTGTCCATGTAGTAGACCACGGCAGCATAAACATCCGGTTTGGCCCTCCGGAGAGCTTCCAGAGCGGTATCCCGGTCGCCGGCCAAGCTGCTGTGTGCAGAAGACCCCTCTTCCAGCTCGTCCCGGGATACCGCTTCTGCGAAGTCGGCTTTCGCTTTTTGAATGTCGTCTCTCATTTTCAGAAAATGAGACAGTTGATCACCGCCCGGCGCTTGAGTGAAACCAAGGATATTATCTTCCTTCTTCTTGGTGGCGTCGGCATAACCAGCCTCTTGCTCGTGATACTTCTCCTGCTCAGCGGCCATATCGAGTTCGGCCTGAAGGGCCTGAACCAGCAAGGGAGAGCCACCCGGCAATCCCAAAAGGAGATTCATCTGCTGAACCTTGGACAGGTAGGAGGTTTCCGCTTTTGCCGCTTCAGCTTCGTAATCCACGTCGAAGGCGGTTTTCTTCGGATAGCTCGTCATGGCCCACAGGAGAATCGAAATGCAGAGAATGATGGTACCGGCCTTTTTCAGATAGAGCCAGCCCCGTTCCCACATGTGGATCAGCACGCTCTTGAGGGTGGGCATCCTGTATGGTGGAAGTTCCATCACGAAAGGCACGGATTCGCCCTTGAGGATCGTGCTGCGAAGGAGTTTCGCGCTTAAAACGGCGAGGACGATGCCGATGACATAGATGAGCCACAGCATGGGGGCGTGCCAGACTTGAGGGAAAAACGCAGGGATAATCAATGCGTAGATCGGCAGCCGGGCACCGCAGCTCATGAGCGGTGTCACGAGCATCGTCACGAGCCTGTCACGACGGTTTTCCAGCGTCCGGGTGGCCATGATCGCGGGAACGGAGCAGCCGAATCCTATCAGCATGGGGATGAAGCTTTTTCCGTGCAGCCCGATCTTGTGCATCACCCGGTCCATGATGAAGGCCGCCCGCGCCATGTAACCGGAATCTTCTAAAATGGCGATGGCCAGAAACAAGAGCAGGATGTTGGGCAGAAACACAATGACGCCGCCGACGCCGCCGATGATGCCGTCCACCAGGAGCGATTTGAGGGCGCTTTCGGAACCTTTCGGCCACCAACCCACGATCTGGGCTCCCAACCAGCCGAATCCCTCCTCGATCCATTTCATGGGCGGGTCCCCCAGTGTGAAGGTCAGTTGGAATACAAGGTACATCAGTCCCATGAATATGGGAATGCCGAGAAGGCGGTTCGTTGCCACAGCGTCGATCCTCTCCGAAATCGTGTGGCGCAGCTCAATGGTGGACCGTACCGCCTCCCGGCACGCGCCGGAGATGAACCCGTACCGGCGGCCGGCAATGGCGGTCTCCGGATGTTCTCCGAGTATCTTTTCGATACGGGCCGCGTTTTTCTCCAGTTGGCTGTTGATTTCAGGAGTGTCGAACCTGGCCCGGACCGCCTTGTCGTTTTCGAGTAGCTTCAGGGCCAGCCATCGTAAATTATCTTTGTCCTTACCTGTCACCTTCAACTTGATCAGCGATTCCAGCCGGGCTATTTCCTCCTCGATCTCCCGGCCATAGTCCATCACCGGCCTTTGACGGAATGGACTATGAATCGTCGCCTTGGACAAAAGGACTCCTGAAAGATTTTCATCGTTCCTGTTCATTTCCGATGTATCGTCTTTTGCCGTGGCAACGATGGCCTCAAGAAGCTCCTTCATGCCGGTGCCTTTGTGTCCGACCGTCTGCACAATGCTCGCTCCGAAATAACTAGAAAGCTTCTCGATGTCGAATTCATGGCCCTGGGCTCTGGCCTGGTCGCTCATATTGAAGGCCAGTACGAGAGGCACACCCAGTTCCATGAGTTGGACCGCAAGGTACAGGTTCCTTTCGAGGTTCGAGGCATCAATAATGTCCACGACCACATCGGGTTTTTCGTCAATGAGAAAATTTCTTGCTACCAGTTCCTCGGTGGAATAGGCCGTCAGGCTGTATGTCCCGGGCAGATCGACGATTTGCATTTCCATATCGCCATACCGGCAATAGCCTTCTTTGCGCTCGACCGTGACGCCGGGATAATTCCCTACGTGCTGTCGGGCGCCAGTGAGTTTATTGAATATAGTTGTCTTCCCCGAATTGGGGTTGCCTGCAAGGGCAATGACGATCTTTGGTTTCATGGTTTTTTTATTCTCCTCTTTATTTGGTATTCCGTATAATGTTTGGATTGCCTAACTCAAGGTGCAAAAAAATTATGCAACCATGATTTTTTGCGTGATTCCGTGCCCAAGGACCATGCGGCAACCTTTAACAGCTACGATGAAGGGTCCATGCAGAGCATTGCTCACCACTTCGATTTGCACGCCCGGGACCAATCCCATGTCGGCTAATCTGGCCTGAAGGCCACGACCCGCGTTCACGGAAACCAAATGTACACGTTGTCCGGCTTTTACCATTGCCAAGGGCATTACCTCCACCTCCAAATCATCTTTAGCCGCCAACTATAAGAGCTCAACTTCGATTCCCTCCGCTTCTTCTTTCCTCAAGGAGAGATGATAGCCTTTCACCTTTATGTCTATTGGATCACCCAGCGGTGCTACCCGTTCCACCTCGACAACGGTGCCGGGCGTAACTCCCATTTCAACAATCCGTGTGTTCGTTTGACCTCTGGATGTAATTTTTAACACTTTTCCCTTTGCTCCCGGTTTCAAATCTTTCAGTTTCTTTGATGTCATATCTTTTCGACCTCTCTGTTGTTTTTGTGTTCGAACATCATCCAGAATCGCCAGTATGCATTTTTCACAATTTTCTTGCATGCTGTCATGGTCGCATTGATACCCGAAACCGGCAATCCACTTGCTGCCGCCGCGCGGGCATACCTCGACGAACTGGGCAAACTGAATAAAACGCTCCAGAATGACGTCGGGGATCGAATGCTCCATCTTGCAAGCTGCGTCGTCCGCATCCTTCTCATCCGCGGCAAGAACACTGACAAAAAAATCCCGCAGTGCTTCATGGCGGCGGACGATATCTTCGGCAGCCGTTTTACCCTTCTGGGTCAAGGTTACGACATCATAGGGGGAGTAATTTATAAGGCCTTTATCGGAGAGGGCACGAAAAGCTCCCGTGACAGATGCATAGCCGACTTTGAGTTGCCTGGCGATATCCTTCGACCGAGCGACCTGTTTTTCGGCGATAATGTGATAAATCGTCTTCAGATAATCTTCCAAGCTGGCCGTTAATGGTGCAGTTGCAGTCATGAATCCTCCTAAATGTTAGGGTAGGCTAAATTACTATGACAGACACAACATGTCAAGATTTTTTGTCCATTTCTTAAAAAAGATGGAATGCGCCATATAATTAACCTCTTGGAAGAATTCTTGCAGTCTATCAAAGAGACATTCAACCCAAATCCACCTCCATCTTTCTGCTGCGTCGCGTTTTTGTGTTTTTCAAGTCTTGTATTGCGATGGCGTCGGCGGCTGCGAGACTGCCCGGAGCATTTTCCGCATCTGCACATCAAAATGGCTGTTTGTTTCGATATTTCGGAGCAGTAATGAACACCGGTCCGGCCCGTCAGTCCAGGTTCACCACTTCCACAAAAACCCGGGCGGTTCCTTCCTTGTGGAAACCGAGTCGCTTTGCTGCGCCGGCACTGAGGTCGATAATACGGCCGTCGACAAAAGGTCCCCGATCGTTTACCCGGACAATGATGCTGCGCTTGTTGGACAGATTCGTCACCCGGGCGAAGACGGGCAGAGGTAAATGCTTGTGGGCTGCGCTGAGCCCGTTCGGGTCGAAGGCCTCACCATTGGCCGTCATGTGACCGCCCTTCTGTCGGTAGGTCTCATATCCGTACCAGGACGCGATGCCTGTTTCACGGTACCGCGCGGCCTCCTTGACGGACATGGGCACATAGCGCCTTCCGTGAACGACGTAAGGCGCGTTCTTGACGCGGCCTTGAGCAATGGCCTCCTTGGGGGACAGGCCGTCTATTGATTCGATTTCATTACGGGTCAGGGGCCATGAAAGCGGCGCCGTTACCACGTTGAAGGTAAACTCGCCGATGGTGTACACAGTTTTCCCGGCAAATTTGGTTACTTTCCAGGCCGCGACGACGGTTCCTTTCGTCACCCGGGAGGTCGTCTTCACGACCCCGCAGGAGGACAGGAAACAACACAGGAGGACCATGACCGCCAGGCACACTGAGAATGACTTTTTCTTCATAGGCGACCCGCATGCCCCGGGGAGAATTCCTCTTGACTCGCAGAATCCCCCTCCGTACACTTACCGCTCACTATGTTCAGTAACGTATGGCCGGCATCCCGTCAAGTGTTTACCCTGTCGCACCCGAGCAGGACAGCCGGTATATCCGGGGGATAAAGACAATGGCCGCTATCACCAGAAACGACATCATCGAAAAAGCTTTGGAGTTGGGCTATTCCGACGCGGGAGTAACCGGTGTCGACCCCTTCATCTCACAACAGGAGCGGCTTGCGGAGCGGGGAGAACGGTACGCCTGGGCACCGAAAATGGGACTGGACCTGATAAAGGGAACAACGCCCCTCGCGGTCTATCCCGAGGCCCGATCCATCATCGTGCTCATTGAACCATACTTTCGGACAGCCTTCCCACCCGCGCTGGAAGCTCATTTCGGACGCTGGTACCTCGAAGACGACCGTGTCACCAAGGACGGACGCTATCTCAGGCTGCAAGCCTTCCGCGCATTTCTCAAGAAAGCAGGCGTGGAATCAAGGGTCCCTTTCAATCTGCCCCATCGTCTCACTTCCACCCGCGCCGGTCTGGGAACACTGGGAAAGAATAATTTCTTCTACGCGAACCGCGGCGCCCGGGGCGGCTCCTGGACCATGCCCTACACGATCATGGTTGACCGTGAATTCCCCTGCGACGAACCTACCATGGAGTACACCTGCCCTGCCTGGTGCCGTAATGCCTGCATTGCCGCCTGTCCGACCCGTGCCATCGAAGCGCCGGGCAAGCTCGATCCCCGCCGCTGTATCGCCTACCTCAGTTATTACGGTGAAGGACCGACACCACTAGAATTGCGGGAACCCATGAGACTCCGGCTCTACGGCTGCGACCGCTGTCAGGATGTCTGCCCCCGGAACGAGGCATGGCTTGCCCTCTCGCTGCCTTTTAACGAAAAGCTCGCCGCCCGTGAAAACGATTTCACCCTTTCCCGGCTCCTTTCCATGGATGACCGGTTTTACCGGGAACGTGTCTGGCCCCGCATGTTCTACATGTCACAGGATGATCTGTGGCGCTGGAAGATGAACGCCGCACGGGCCATGGGCAACAGCAGGGATCGGGATTACGTTCCCGATCTCGTCGAGGCCCTGCGAAACGAAGATGACCCGCGCGTGAGGGGAATGGTCGCCTGGGCGCTGGGACAGCTGGGAGGAGCCATGGCCCGACAGATCCTCGAGTCCCGCCGGTCGGACGACAGCGACCTGGTAAGAGGGGAAGTCGAAGGCGCCCTTGAAACGGCGCGGGGTTCTTAAAGCAGCACAAGCGGTCACGGGATCATGCAGGGAGACGCAACGAGGTGCACTGCACACGGATGGCGGCATCGTAAAAAGCGCCCAGGCCCGCCTCCGGCGGGCCTGCATCATACAACTGACGTGCCGTAAGCGGGCATCGTCGAGCATGTGTCCTGCGTGATTTCACATACGTACGCCTGTGTCGCCCAGAAGTCGAAAAACGCCCTGCAGAGGACGGTTTCAAGGGAGAGTTGCCCCGTCGTCCCGCAGGTAAAAGCGCCACATGCAGAAGGTGTCTTCGGGGTGGGGGTCGGGCGGCGCGAAGAAACACTCGACCTCTATGCGATCATCGATAACCTTGGCAAAGCTGTCGAACTCACCACGGTGCATTTCCTTACAGTCAAATTCGTCCAGCCCCCGCCGCAGCCGGGCAACCTGCGTCGGGCACGAGGGAACGCTCAGGATCACCTCTTCGTCAGATTGCCGGATATCAAAGCCTATGAGCGCCGTCCAGGGAAAGAACCGCAGGGCCGCGATAAAACCCTTCAGGCCCCGCTCCTCCGGAGGGAACCGTTTGATGATGTCCCGCGCGGCAAGACCGCCGACGCGATGCCACACGCGCTCATTCAGACGCTCCGCTTCAGCCTGGCCGAAGGCTTCAGCCACGTACAGGAACCAGAAGGCATCCATGGTCCGGTAATTTTTCAGCAGGAATTCCACATAGGCGCGTAATTCCGGGGCATCCATGGCATCGAAGACCGTCATATCCACAGTGTCATCTCCAATTCAAACATGCTGCGCTGCGGGATTCTCAGAATACGGGAATAAAGGGGTCCGGGCCGGACCGTCCTTCCCCTTCCCTCCGCTCGTAGGTATCCTGGGCGGGCGTATTGATTCGAACCGTCCCGTCTTCGTTTATGCGGACAAAGGTCCTGGCATCGAGGATAGAGTACCAGATGCCTATGGGTGTGTCACTGTTGTCCGTTATCTCGAAGCCATATTGAAACATCATGAGGCCCTCCGCTTTGCTCCTCATGCCGTCGACGATTTCCTTCATCCTGTCCGCTGAAATATCCACTTCCCGCCACAGGGTCGGTGATTCGAGCCGGTAATCCCGGTGAAGTCCCATGAACGCGTTCGGGTTGAGATCCACACCGCTTATGTAATACCGGTAATCAGGATTGACCAGGTACGATTCAAAGACCTCCGTCGCCCCGACGTCGGGGGTAATCCGGCCGTAGCCGCTCCGCGACAACGATACGGTGGAGCAGGACGTCAGGCCCAGACACAGAAAAGAAATCAGCACCAGCAATCCACTTCTTCCCGGATTCACGCTCACGCTCCTGAATAAAACTCCTCTCACCTCCCTGCAAACCCGGCAAGGAACATGGTACCCTTCAATAAGCCCGCATCCCGGCAGGGAAATAACGAAACAGGGGATTCAGGCCGCGCGGTTATCAGTCTCTCAATGCCTTGCGGAATTTGTCGAGGAACCACATCTCCCCTTTCGTCAATACCTTGTCGAGTCGAAAGTGTTTCATATACTTCATATCGGATGGTGCCTTTCGTAACGGCTCCTTCCTCAACGGTGTCGTCCACATATACACCCTGCTCACACTGCCGTCCCTGTGATACACCGTGGTCTCACTATCCGGAATAACGCCGGCCATATCGAAGGAATGTGAAACAATTCTGGACCCGGGCTCCATTTCATCAATCTGCGGTATCAAACGGACATTGAGTTCCGGCAGCAGGTAGAGCATGAGCACCGATGCCTCCCGCAGATCGACCTCAAAGATATCCTGCAGGTGAATCGTCACCAGATGCTCGAGGTTTTCTCTCTCAACGTTTTCCCGCGACAGTTTCACCATCTCGGGATCGATGTCGAATCCCCGGGATCGCGCCCCGGCCCTTTTCGCCGCCGCGATCACGATCCTTCCGTCACCGCAGCCCAGGTCATAGACCACATCGATTTCCCTGACGTCGGCCAGTCTGATCATAAGGTCCACGACATTGTGCGGGGTGGCGACAAAAGGCACATCCGGAGTTTTCAACTCCTGGTCCCGGCCCCAAACCACGGATGTGGAAGCACCCAGGAAGAGCAGGCATCCTGCAGCAATCACGACACCTGCCCTGAACCATGGTTTTTTCATCCCTCACCCCGGGGTTCGGGCACCGCGGAATCTGCCGACTCCTGTGATGCGGCCACAGTCTCACCCGTGACAATGGCTTCTTCTACAGATTTTTTCTCGTCCGTATCCGTTCCTTTTTTCGGTTCCACGCGCACCACCCGTCCCGGTTCGGCTTTCGTTTCTTCCTTTGGCACGGCGCAGTAAACACCACGCTTCAGCTTTTTGATTTTTCCTTCCCTGGCGGCATTATTCACGATGTTCCAGATCTGTCGTTCGGTGAGCCCCGTTTTTTCTTTTATATATGCCGTCGAAATTCCCTCGGTACTCCTCTGAATCAGCCTTGTAACGATATCAATATTCGTTTTCCCCTTAACGGGGGCCTGTTTCTTTGCCGGCGTTTCCTTTTTAGGGGCTTTGGGGGATCGACGGACCTTCACCGGCTCGGCCTTCCGTGCCGGACGGGCCTTCGCGGCCCCGGGTCTGCCCGCCGTTGTAGACGGAGGGGTCCATTGGTAGCCCTCAAGCGACTGCTCCACTTTTTTATAATTATCATCTACAACAGCCTTGAAATCCTCGCGACTCTTTCTATAGGCCGCGAGCCACCTGTCGATGGTTTTTTGGCCTTCAGCGGTTATCAAGGGGTTTCGGTTTATCCAGTCGGCGATTATTTCCTCCGCCTGCTGCTGCATAACGGTCATGGCGTCAAAGGTGTTGTCAAAAGCGGCCTCGTGGAATTGAATCATCTGCCGTGCGATTGCTTTCAGATCCATTGCGCAACTCCTTTCTTTGCGTTTGTTCGGGCACTCGTCCCGGGATGATGTCCGTAAAATCCCGCAGGCCGGAGGCCTCACGGGCGTCCCACCGCTCTCCGATATGCGGTTTCCCCACCGAAGCCGCTACCGGTTTCTTCAAGGCCGTCGTATCCGCCTTGGTACTCCTGCCCGGAGAGAACGGCCTGCCGGAAGGCCGGATTTCCGCTTGTAATGAGTTCGCCGTTGTTAAGAGGATGATACCATATCTTCCCGATTTCACCCAGGGGCATTTCGCCGCTTACCCTTCTCCGGAGAATAACGCCGGGAAGCTCACTCCGGCGGCCATTTCGCACAGCACCGCCGATATGTTCAGTTAACGAATATGGAATCGATTGCGGGCCCGGTAGCCGTCGGATAGGCCTGTTCACGGTGAATTAAGTTTTTTAAGTAAATAGGCCATGTTCTGTCCGAGGGACTTCATGGTCCGCATGCCTTCTTCGTCCTTGAGCACATCACCGGGAGCGTTGCCGATTCCCAGGCTCCAGTAGGTCGCCCCGGGCATGAACATCTGCATGTAGTGAAGGAAGAGATTCATGGAATTGAAGGCCGCTATGGAGCCGGCACGACGGACGGCCGTCACCGCGGCACCCGCTTTGCCCTTGAACATGAAATCGTTCGCGCGGGCGACAAAACCGCAGCGCTCGATGAATGCCCGCATTCCGGAGGAAGCGTCGGAAAAGTAGGTCGGTGAACCCAGGAGAATGCCCTCTGCCTGATCCATGGCCGCGATGATCCCGTTGAGCATGTCTTCGTCGATTGAGCATCGCCGGTTTCGATTCTTGAAGCATTTGTAGCAGGCTCTGCATCCCTGGATCGGCTTGCCCGCCATCTGGATCAGCTCTGTTTCGATACCCTCTTTTTGCAGCTCTTCAAAAACCGTGTGCATGAGTATGGCCGTATTCCCGTCCTCGCGGGCACTTGAGTTCAAGCCGACAACTTTCATGAAATAACCTCCTGTCGATATGTTTCATATTCAGGCCTGATGGTCCCGTAAAAAGTCCACATTTCCCAAAAGCAGCTTTGTAGCTCATGGGAAATATCGGGCTCGATTTTCAAAATTCACCATTTTTCGACTTTGTACGATCCCGTCAGTTTTCTCTGTGGTGTGAAGTCAGAGTATATGAAGTATCGTGCCGTAATCAAGACAAATAATCAAGCACCGGCAATGAGCGCGCGGATACAGGAAACGGCCGGCCGCGAATATCCCGTCCGGTGACGCGCCGTAAGGATGTGTACGCCGTGCCTCAAGGAGCTTTTTACAAGGTGCTCCCAACCCAGACGTTTTTCGACTTTTCGAGTTCATCACTGTTCGCCTTTCAAAAACGTCTTGACGTTTAAACGTTATGACGATACGGTTTCATGACGTCGCCCCGTTACCGGAAGTGACATTTCAGGAATAACGCGCAGTTGAGCTTTACAACAAAGTATATCTCTGCCGGGTGATTATGTTTTCTATCAGGAATTCTTTCCGGGGAAACCGCTTGGAAACGCGCCGCAGATTGCGAATGTTCCTTCTGTGCCTGCTTATGATCACGGGACTGTCGTGGATTGCCTGGAAAGTTTTTTTCACACCCTCGTCCGCTCATGTGAGAGCGACGGTAAAGGACGACTTCGGGGCCGTTGTTCACGGCGGCGCACCGTCCACGGAAGAACATGACCACATCTTCACCCGGACCATCGCCGCCGGTGACACTCTGAGTTCAATCTTTGACGCCCACGGCATAAGCCAGGGTGACATGTGCCGGGTTCTTTCGGCAGACGAATCCCTCCTGGCCCTGGATGTGCTCAAGCCGGGCCACAGGCTCACCTTTACCATGAACCCGGACACCTTCGCCCTTTTAATCATGGAACTGTTCATTCATCCCGGAAACCGGGTACTCTACAGCCGCGTGGACGAGACGAACTTTGATTACGAAGAGATCATCGTTCCCGGCGAATGGAAACAAGAACTTCTCGATGGAGCTATCACCAGCAGTTTCTATGCCTCGGCGAGAAGTTCCGGCCTGACCGAGCAGGAAACAGGAAACGTTACGGAACTCTTTCGTGACCAGATCCTGTTTTCCCGGGATATGCGCTCCGGCGACCGGTTCCAGGTGGTCCGCAGCCGTCAGTTCGTTGATGGAGAGTTTACCGGCCAGAGTCGCATCGAAGGAGTTCGCATATACCGGGGAAGACAAGTCCACAGCGCCTTTCTTTCTGAGAACGGGCGGTATTATGATCAGGAAGGAAAGAGCCTCGCACGGGCCTTTCGGCGGTACCCCACGACGGGAAACCACAGGATCACATCCCATTTCAGCCCCGCCCGCCGGCATCCGGTTACAGGCCGCGCATCGCCCCACAATGGTGTTGATTTCTCGATGCCCTCCGGCACACCCGTTCTGTCTATCGGTGACGGGGTGGTAACCCGCGTCCACAATCATCCTTTCGCGGGGAAATACGTGGAAATACAGCACGGCGGCCATTATGCGTCACGGTATTTACATTTGAGCCGTATCCTGGTCAGGCGGGGCCAGAAGGTTCGGCGCGGCGAACGGGTGGCGCTCTCGGGCAACACCGGCCGTTCCACGGGTCCCCATCTTCACTTCGAACTGCATATGAGGGGCCGCCCGGTAAATCCCCTGACCGCCCCCATCCCGACGGCGTCATCCATGCCCGCGGAAAAACGTGATGAATTCAACCGCCGGGTGGATGAGCTGACGGCACTGATGGAAGAGGCACCCGAGCGGATTGCCCTGCACTGCGGGGACAATCCCGGCTGAACATCAGACTTCAGTGCCCTGCTCCCTTAACCGTAATACTCCTTGACATCAAAAATCAGCCCTCCTATACTCTTCGACGCGGCCCAATGGCGGCACAGTCCGGCCGATGGAGGCCCGGGTTGTTACAAACAGGTCGAAACGGGGGGAGATGCTTATGAAAAAACTTGTAGCAGGAATCATTGTGGCAGCCATGATACTCTGTGTGGCTCCGGCGGCATTCAGTGCCGACAAAGAAATTCTTGGCGTTCCGTTTCCCACGCAAAAGATTATCAATGATACCCAGGTATATCTGAACGGCCTGGCCTCACGCAAAGCGCTTGTCGTGGTCAATGTTTTTGCCGGCGGGTTTTATCTGGAGAATCCCACCAACAACGCCCGGGAAGCTATTGAATCTGATCAGATCAAGCAGTTTTACCTGGTGTATCTCACCAATAAAGCTACAGCAGCGAAACTTCAGGAAGGGTTTATCGAAGCCATTGAAAAGGCCAATCCGGCTGAAATGATAGCAGCGCAGCAGACCAACATAAAAAAATACGCCTCCTGGCTGGACAAGGACATGGAACCGGGACTGACGTCGGTGGCAACCTATATCCCGGGGGAGGGTCTGACGCTGGAGTATCAGGGTGAAGTCAAGGGTACCATCAACGATCCGGATTTTATCCGCATGTATTTCCGATACAATCTCGGTGAGCAGGCCGATAAAAAATTACGGGACGGCTACCTGGGACTATAACACATCGTGCCCGCGCGGGCGGGAACGACGCCTTGCAGGCACCGCGCCGGATTCACCTCCGTGGAGTTCGGCGCTTCTGTTTCTGCTCCGGGCCCTCTGAGGCGACGAGTTCGAGTTCCGATGGTGCCTTTTCGCCGCAGGTACAGAAGAAGGTTCGTACCGGGGAGGCTTTCCGTGACGCTTCGATCCACGCGGGTGGCGGACGTGCTGGCTGTCCTGCTGCCGGCATTATTACTTGTTATTTCCTGTTCGTCGGAAGAGGGGAGGCTCCATAACCATCCGCTCTCTCCGTCTTCGACGTGCCTGCCGGCTTTCCCCGACAGGGACGGGTGGTACGGCGGCGATGGCGCCTACTCCATCAGGCTTGATGAAACACGTGTCCTGTGGCTTTTCGGGGACTCCTTCGTGTCCGGCCGGGAAGGTCTGAAAGATCGGGTGGGAATGGAGGTGGTCTTCGGGACCACACTGGCGACCTCGACCTGTACCGATGAGGGGGAATTTCACATCCGCTACTGGATAAACCGAAAAGACGGGCGGTTTGTTTCATCCTTCGGGGATGGCGAATGGCTGTGGCCCCAGGACCCCTTCATGGTGGATCACAGGCTCTACATCCCACTTGTGTCGATAGGCGCCGACCCGGACAGGGAGGGTCCCTTCCCGTTCACCATCCTTGGGCATAGCATAGTCAGGATCGAGAACTTCGAAGACGAGGACCCGAACCGCTGGGAAGGAGACTTCCTGGACCTGGCGCCCGGCGTCCCCGGGGAAATCATGGCGTTCGCCACGACATCGGTTGTATACGGTGACAATGTTTATTTTTACCCCCTCTACGGCGCAACGGAGAACGGGGTGCCTGTTCTGGGCAATATTCTCGCCAGGATACCCCTGCGAGACCTTGATGATCCGGGCCGGTCCATCGAGTATTTCACCGGTGACGGGCGCTGGGAACACGACCTGGAACATGAGCGGGTGAAAATCGTCATCGGAGCCGCCGTGTCGGAGATGTCCGTGCGGTACCATCCGAGCCTGGGGAAATGGGTTGCCCTCTATCTGTCTCTTGACAACGGGGGCGACCGGATGCTGTATCAAACGGCCGACGCGCCGGAAGGTCCCTGGAGCGAACCGGAAACCCTGCTCGCGCCCATTCCTGAAGTAGACCCGGACAGTCCCCGTTACCATGGCAAGACCTTCTGTTATGCCGGCAAGGAACACCGGGACTTCTCCCGGGGAAGAAACCTGGTCGTCACCTATGTCTGCAATTCATATGAAGATTTGGAAGACGACAGAAGCTTCTTGCGTACAAACCTTTTTCTCTACCGTCCTGTTGTTAACCGCGTGCCTTATGGAGAGCCAGTCATGCCTGATTCATCGAAAACCATCCGTCCCGGTTCTGTTCCGGAAGTGGACGAAGATTTCCAGAACTGCAAGGGACAGTGCGGTTACACCGAGTGGTGCCGCCGGTGCATGGAAGAACGCAAAGAAATCCGGGAAGCGGAATTGAAAAAAATAAGGCAACGACAGAACCGGGAAGAACTGTAAGAACCGACTGTCCGGCGGTCATCTCTTCTCCGGATTGTCCCGCCTGATGGTACCGTAGAGGCGCAGGAGATTATTCCCGCATATGTCGGCCTTGATCTCGTCGTCTATTTTCAATCGGAGTACTTTCATAAGTTCCGAAACGGGGTTCCCGAAGGGATAATCAGATCCGTACAACAGTCGTTCGTGGCCGTAATTGTCAATATAATCCGCAATCTCGTAGGATGAAGCAAGAGCTGTATCGGCCCAGACGTTCGGTCTTTCCCAGAGTCCTGCCGTCTTGATACGCGAATACCCTCCGTTGAGCATTCCCAGGTGCGGTATGATGACCGTCGTCCCGCCGGCGAGTTCGTCAATGAACCACAGGGTATTGGAAAATTCCTCTTCCAGGACGATGGGAAGGTTTCTCTGCCGGATCGTTTCAACCGCCGCGGCACAGGCGGGATCGTCGTAGTTGTAGGTGGGCTCGTAGTCATGGCGGTGCCACTTGATTCCACAGTGCCTGTCCGTGAGCTGATCGACGGCAAAGTCATTCCACAGGAAAAGATAGGGGTACACACCTATCTCCCTGTCCCGCAGGTTCAGCACGTATTCGTTGGCGGTTTTCCGGGATCGGCGCCAGGCGGGCGTATCTTCAAAAAACGGATCGTTTCTGTCATAGATCTCCATGACCGGAGGGAACATGGAGACGCCGGTAATGGGACTGCCCTTGACTTCGCCGTAGTAATCCTCGAAAGACTGGGGCGGATACCGATCGTGGATACCGCAATGGGCGTGGGAATCTATTATAGTCATCTTGTGTTCCTTCCTATGCTGATTCGTTCGTTGTTTTTCTTATCTCGTACCAGAATCAGACATCTTTGTAAAATGTTCCCTCTCACGGAATTTTTTGATCCGGTGGTATCGTGCCGGAAAATAAAGTATGATGGCGCCGACGCCTCCTGAAGGCGAACCTTTACCTCAGGAAATGGGAACGGCGTCCTCTAAAATGTGATACGGTTGATTCTGTCCATTCAGGCCTTGACTGTTTGCTGTAGAATTATTGAATTGTGTCATCCCGAGAAGCGCTCGAGGCACCGTCATTTCGAGGAGCGAAGCGACGAGAAATCTTTCTTTACTACCGCCGCCGTAAACGATCGGGAGAAGAACCGGGTTGCAAAACGGATGAAAGACATCGGCACCATCGTGAACCGGCCCCGCGCCGAAGGATTGCTCAAGGAGTACCGGCCGTGATACTGAAACCGGAAAAGACCATTGCCCGCCTGGAATCAGGAACACCTACAGCGGTGGCCGCCATCGGAGACTCTCTTACCACGGGCTGGATGGCCCCCAAGGGATACATCGATTTTCTCCGGGAGTGGTTCAGGGAACGATACCCCGCGACCCCCGTCACTATCATAGCCAGCGGCATACCCGGTGATACGGCCGATTTCGGCCGTATCCGCGTGGATCGGTCCATCCTGCACCAGTCCCCGGACTGCGTGCTGATTCAGTACGCCCTCAACGACGCTGCCTATGGATTTACTCCGGAACAATTCAAGGACAATATGCAGGCCATTATCGACAGAGTCAAAAACGCCGGTGACGCCGACATTGTCCTCGTCACGGCGGGCCACGTGGGTGATATCGGGGAGCGGCACTTTGCCGAAGAATATTACGATATCATCGAGCATTTGGGCGAATCGAACGGACTGCCTGTCGCCAGGGTTCATGAACACTGGAAAAAAACCATCGCTTCGGGCGTTCATTATGAAAACCTCGTCCAGTTTGACCTGGTACACCCTACCGTTGCCGGCTACAGGGTCATGGCCGAAGCGATCATCGAGCTTTTTTCTTAAAAACCACCCTGACAGGGATCATCACCGTCCGCGTCTATTTTATTCCTTCCCCTACAGGGTAACGGCCTTGTATTATGGCACAGAAATTGATAAACCTTTCCCCATCGCGGACAGGAATATGAATATACCCGGCAATCACAGCGCAGACATTTCTACGGCTGATTTTGAGCGTCTCGTTCGTGTCGTTCGGGAGCGACCCGTCAGCCCGATCAAGGGTTTCTGGATGAATATCATCGTCTACCGGGGATTCCGGTTTATTCAGGGAGACCTCGAGGACGAAGCCTCACCGGAAGGAACCCTCAGGCATATCGGCGCCCTTGTGGAGAACGTCCGTTGTGAGGATATCGACGACTTCTGGCCCGAGATCGAAGGTCACCCCATCGACGAGCGGGAGGAAAGGCTCTTTATCGGCCACATCGCTCGCCGGGGGAACAATGATGTGGAACTCATCGTCCCCGAAAGAAACAGACAGTGTCCGGTCGCCTGGGGACGTTTCGACGAAAGCCCTGAATTCGGCATATATGAAAATGTCATCTATCCCGCCGTTATCGAGGCCCTGGAAAGCTGCCGCGCCGCCCGCCCGACGACCCCCTGGAATGAACATCCGGACCCGCGTAACAACGATGAAACATGGATCGGAGAACATCTTCTGGATGTGGGCTGCGGCTCAGGTGATCTCATTGCCTCCATCCAGCGGACCTGGAACGAAACGAAGGATCCGTCGACAGGCTCGCTCCGCCGGAGGCCGCCCCCATGCTGCTGGGGAATCGACATCAACGCCGACAATATCGAAGCGGCCCGGGGAAAAGGGATTCACCGTGTATTCCTGGGCGACGGAGAGGACGTAGGCTCGATTCTTGCTTCCGGTGCCATGTTCGACACGATCGTTTTCAGCGGGCTTCTGAACCGGCAGGTGACATCCCGTGAAAAATCCCGCAGCATACTGGCCGGAACAATCAACCGATTGAAAACAGGCGGACACGTCATCATTACGGGATACACCTCCTGCCACTTCACCGCTGAAGATTTATCCTCCATGGGCCTGAAAGTGGTGCAAAAGAGTATTCCTGATAATATTTTCAAGGATTATCAAAATTATGCCCTTCGGCAACTTTACATCGCGGAAAAAATATGAGAGATACGTCGGAATCGATGAACTCGTACAAGGCGTCCCGGCCCGCCTCGGACGGATCTGCATCATACAACCGACGTGTCATAAGGGGGCATTGTTGAGTATGGAAGCGCCGGCAAAACCGGAGAAGGAGACCGAATCGACATCGGTGCGGGCAACGCCCCCATCTCCGGAATTGTGCGCTCCATGACTTCATATGCTGAGACCTTTCATTTTATCATTTCGAGGAGCGCCTTAAGGTCCGTCATTTCGAGGAGCGAAGCAATTTTGTCATTTCGAGGAGCGAAGCGACGAGAAATCCCTGTCCCGAGCAAAGCGAGGGATCTTTGAGACTTCTCACATGCGTTCGAAGTGACGGGGAAACGTTCGAGGCGACGGGGGAACGTTCGAGGCGACGGGGAAGAGGTCGAAATGACAGGAGAGAGGTCGAAATGACACAATCGACAGCTTTTTAAAGGTCTCATACGCACGCCTATGACACTGAGAAGTCGAAAAATGGCGAATTTTGAAAATCGAGCCCAATATTTCCAATGAGTTACAAAGCAGCTTTGGAAAGTCTGGACTTTTTACGGGACCATCACAATTCGGCGGTATCACTACGCGACTTAAGGAGGAATGCATGTTTCACGAAGAGAAATGCGATTTTTGTGGAGATTGCCTGGCCCGGTGCCATTACCTGCCCTTCGACAAGAAAAGTGGGTCCGAGGCCTTCAGGAAACTGGTAGAAGGTGAAGATTCGCAATGGCTTTATGATTGTGTAACCTGCGCCGCCTGCAACGAATACTGCCCGAAAGACGCGCGCCCCTTTGACCTGATTCTCCAGAAGTTGGAAGCTCTGGGTGACTTTTCCGACCCCGGGCAAAAAGCTCAGATGGCCGACCGCTTCAAAGCCGAGGGTGAGCCACGACCGGTACCGAAGGTGGATCGGGCCATGTCGCTGTGTGTCATGGAGGGAAGTATGCCCTGGGCCATTCAGGGGAAGATCTTCGAGGGCATGCCGCTTCTGAAGGGACGTCATTATTTCTGCAATGTCCTCTTCGTCCACATGGGTGATGAATCGATCATGCGAGACCGCATGCAGACAATGGTGGACAATCTGGCCGGGTCGGGAGCGAAGGAAATCGTTGTAGTGCACGATGATTGCTACGCGGTTCTCAAGGGTATCGCACCGGAATACGGAATCGACCTCCCTTTCCGTCCTCTTTCCATCCTCGAGCATCTGCGGGATTTCCTGGAAGAGCACCAAACGGATATTACGAAGCTCGACATGAAGGTTGCCTACCAGCGGCCCTGCTCTTCACGTTTTACAGGTGAAAAAGAACATTTCGTGGACGAGATATTCTCCATGATCGGCGTGGAACGGGTCAAGCGGGAGTATGACGGCGTAAACGCCCTCTGTTGCGGTGTTGAAATGGCGGGACCCAACCTTAAACTCTTCCCGCGGGGCAAGGATTTTGAACCCTTCCGGGTGAAAAACGTGGCCGACGCGAAAAGCGCGGGGGCCGATGCCATGGTCTACCTCTGTCCTCTCTGTTTCCGGACTCTCGGGGGGAAGGCGAAAGAAGCGGGCATGTCGAACCTGATGATTACCGACCTGTGCCGCCTCGCCATAGGAGAAACACTGCCTGAAGACAAACCGTACTGATCGCAGGAGTCCGACTCCTCTCATCTTCGAGGCAATACCCGGTGTGCCGCCGCATACAAACGGCGGCACACCGGTATATCGCCCCATCCCCTCCTCACAGCACACGCGCTGCCGCACTGATGAACCTGCGCCGGTACCGACATTCAAATGTTTTTTGCATGACGATCTCAAGAAACTCCCGATTTAACGGGATAATTGTGGTTACAACCACAATCTGACACAAGATCCACGCACGTTTGCATTATACAATACAGCTACTATCCTTGTCAATAGGGTTTTTCAGAATATCTCATTGTCGTTTTCTCTTGACATTCCTGCAAAAAGTAGGTACCTGACTCATGGTTTACGCGATATTACATGAGAAAACAGCATAGCACCAGTAAATACCCTTAATTTTTTCACATTATTAAAAGCAGCATCAACCTTAATCGCGTGAACTGTCCCTGAAAAATAAAAAAGAAAGGGGGGATCCACACCGGAAGAAACGCAGGACAACACATCGGTTCAGGGTCAACTTAGTGATTTTTATTATCAGTAAGGAGGGTTTCACTAATGACGGAAGAACAGTCAAAAGCTGTAGAGCAGAATTATGCTCTCTACAGGAGAGAACTTTTCGTTGTCGTTGCAAGCAGTGTATTCATAATGCTCGTCGGCATGGGAGTCCTTTTCATGCTTCCCTTCCCCGGATTGCTTGAAGTGTACATCTGGGGCTATCCTTTCCCCTTCTGGTATCAGATGACAATCGCCTATGTCGGAGTCATTCTCTTCGTCTGGTGGATCGTCACGATCCTCGCGAAGCTTGACACCGAAAAAGGGAAGGCCAGGGCTGAAAGGGAGGTGTCATAATGGTAGGAGGACTAGGATTTGAACGAGAGGGATTGTTTATCCCCGGTATTGCCACCATTATCATTCTGATAGCCATATTTATCTTAACCGGTTACCTGGCCCAGCGGGCCACCAAGAGCAGCGGCGACTACTACATGGCCGGCGCCTCCATCGGGCCGGTAGTGAACGCCTTCGCCGTCACGTCATCGTACCTGAGTCTGGCCACCTTTATCGGCTTTACGGCCTTTGTCTGGGGCATCCAGTCGCTTCTGACGATCATGTCCCAGTGCTGGATGATCGGCTACGCCGTCATGATTATCTCCTTTTCCGGCCCTCTTCGCCGCCTCGGCGTGTACACGGCGGCGGGCTACGTGGCCGAGCGGTTTCAGACCCACGCCGGGAGAATGGTCTCGGTTATCTTCATGATCATCATCATGATCATGTACGCCGTCAGCCAGATGAAGGGAATCGCCCACGTTTTCGAAATCATCCTGGGCCTTTCCTACGTACCGTCCCTTTTCATCGGCGGTATCGTCGTCGTCGCCTACGTTACGTTCGGAGGCATGTACGGTGTTACCTGGAACCAGGCCTTCCAGGGGTTCCTCTGCGTCGTATGTATGTTGCTGCCCGTCATGGCCATCGTGAAGGCCGTGGGCGGCTCCGCCTGGATCATCCCCTTCTGGGGATACGGCAACCTGACGCCTGCCATGCTCGAGGCGTTTCCGAACTTCTTCAAGATTTTCTACCTGGCAAGCCCGAAGTGGTATATCGGCTGCCTCTTCTCCATGACCTTCGGTACCATGTCGGTACCTCACTACCTGTCCCGTGTCGCCTCGGCGAGGACCATCGCCGAAGGCCGCAAGGGCTTCCTCCTGGGGCTCTTCTTCATCGGTCTGGTTAACGTGCTGACCTTTGCCTCGGGTTTCGCGGGTGTTTACTACACCCAGTCCTTCAATATCGACGTCGCGGCCGTTGCCGCCGACAAGCTGCTCTTCATCCTCTCCGATGTCTATGTCGGCAACTGGGCACTGGCGGTAGCACTGGCCGGCGGTATCGCCGCGGGCATGTCCACCGTCGCCGGCTCTCTCATGGTCATCGGTACCGGTATCGCCCACGACATCATCGGCGGTTTCAAGGAACTGACGGAGCAGCAGAAGCGGGTACTGGCGCCCATTGTCATGTTCATTTCCGGTATCGCCATTATCTTCACCACCATCAATCCGCCCACCTTCGCCCTGGCGAGTGTTATCTGGGCCATTGCCGTTTCCGCCTCGACTTTCACGGCGCCGCTCATCATGGGTGTCTGGTGGAAGGGGGCCAACAAATACGGCGTCGTCTGCGGCATGCTGGTCGGCGGCATCATGGGCATGATCTTCAACATCCAGTTCGCCCATCCGTCCTTCACCTGGAGTCCCACGCTCGCCAAGCCGCCCTATGGACCGATTCCCTTCCCGGGCGTCATCTCGGTGCCCATATCCTTCGTGGTGCTCATCTTCGTATCCATGATCACCAACAGGATACCGGCCTTGGCGAACAACATACCCAGGGAAAAGACGGACATGATGATCGAACGCATGCACGGCTGGCCGGAACACTCCATCAGGAAGGACAGCACGCGGTATACCGGCGATGTGGGACCCGCCATCATCGGTCTCATCATGCTGGCCCTGTTCCTTTTTGCTGTGATATAGCGGTATGATCATGGCATATAACCTGTAGTCTCATCCATCCGGGGGGAACCGCCGTTGCGGTTCCCCCCGCTATGGAATCCGGATATCGTCGCACCCTTCCGCGGCGGCCGGCACCGCTTCGAGGGCGCATAAACCGCATACATTCAAGGCCCGCAAGAAAGGTACGAACCATCCATGAACTGGCTGTGGTACATTATCGCCATCGAAGGCAAGCTCGCCGACAAAATAAGAAACAACCAGCCATCCATCCTCTCACCGATCATCGTCTTCTGGTCGGCAATGCTGTTCGGCTTTACAAAAGTCCACTACAGCATCATTGCCGTCGCCCAGGAAGGTACCAACGTCAATATCGTGGAAGGACTCTTCTATGTCGTCTTCGCCTACATGCTGACAATCGGATCACAACTGGGCCTTACCATGCTCACCTGGTCCATGGCCAAACCCTTCGGATCAAAAGCGCGGTTCATGCAGTTCTTCATCAACGTAGGCTACACGTTCCTGCCCTACGGAGGACTGCTGGCCCTCCACACCTACCGGCTCGAAATGGGAATGACCCTGGCTGAAGCCCCTTTGCTGGCAGTCCTCATGCTGGCACTCTTCCTGTACTTCCTCTATCTGGTGGTACGGGTGGTGGGACTGACGGCAGGATTCACCTTGGCGCGGGCGACAACCTGCGTCGCCGCCATATGCGTGTTCGTGGGAAGCTTCGTCTATCTCTTCGGATACTGATCACCGATCACTTCCAAAAATCAAACACCGGCTTGCTCCGGGATCGAGCGATCCCGGCAAAGGCCCCCATGTATTTTGTGTCGGAATTTCAGGTTGACATTGGGCTGACAAAAAGCTACATTTGCTTCTATCCAGGGGGAATACATTCTTCAAACAACTAAATAGATGAACGCAGGTGCCGGATTGCTGTGGAACGGCAGGCCTTACAAGTGAGTTGAATGGCAATCAGCGGAGAGGTGCGCGCTCCTCTGAAAATAACGTAGAAAGGAGGTTGAATGGCATAGAAGTATAATCGGATGCAATGCGCATTCAGGGGGATGATGTTTACAACATCACAATAGAGGAGGGATATAGAATGACAGAAGAACAGTCAAAAGCTGTAGAGCAGAATTATGCTCTCTACAGGAGAGAACTTTTCGTTGTCGTTGCAAGCAGTGTATTCATAATGCTCGTCGGCATGGGAGTCCTTTTCATGCTTCCCTTCCCCGGATTGCTTGAAGTGTACATCTGGGGCTATCCTTTCCCCTTCTGGTATCAGATGACAATCGCCTATGTCGGAGTCATTCTCTTCGTCTGGTGGATCGTCACGATCCTCGCGAAGCTTGACACCGAAAAAGGGAAGGCCAGGGCTGAAAGGGAGGTGTCATAATGGTAGGAGGACTAGGATTTGAACGAGAGGGATTGTTTATCCCCGGTATTGCCACCATTATCATTCTGATAGCCATATTTATCTTAACCGGTTACCTGGCCCAGCGGGCCACCAAGAGCAGCGGCGACTACTACATGGCCGGCGCCTCCATCGGGCCGGTAGTGAACGCCTTCGCCGTCACGTCATCGTACCTGAGTCTGGCCACCTTTATCGGCTTTACGGCCTTTGTCTGGGGCATCCAGTCGCTTCTGACGATCATGTCCCAGTGCTGGATGATCGGCTACGCCGTCATGATTATCTCCTTTTCCGGCCCTCTTCGCCGCCTCGGCGTGTACACGGCGGCGGGCTACGTGGCCGAGCGGTTTCAGACCCACGCCGGGAGAATGGTCTCGGTTATCTTCATGATCATCATCATGATCATGTACGCCGTCAGCCAGATGAAGGGAATCGCCCACGTTTTCGAAATCATCCTGGGCCTTTCCTACGTACCGTCCCTTTTCATCGGCGGTATCGTCGTCGTCGCCTACGTTACGTTCGGAGGCATGTACGGTGTTACCTGGAACCAGGCCTTCCAGGGGTTCCTCTGCGTCGTATGTATGTTGCTGCCCGTCATGGCCATCGTGAAGGCCGTGGGCGGCTCCGCCTGGATCATCCCCTTCTGGGGATACGGCAACCTGACGCCTGCCATGCTCGAGGCGTTTCCGAACTTCTTCAAGATTTTCTACCTGGCAAGCCCGAAGTGGTATATCGGCTGCCTCTTCTCCATGACCTTCGGTACCATGTCGGTACCTCACTACCTGTCCCGTGTCGCCTCGGCGAGGACCATCGCCGAAGGCCGCAAGGGCTTCCTCCTGGGGCTCTTCTTCATCGGTCTGGTTAACGTGCTGACCTTTGCCTCGGGTTTCGCGGGTGTTTACTACACCCAGTCCTTCAATATCGACGTCGCGGCCGTTGCCGCCGACAAGCTGCTCTTCATCCTCTCCGATGTCTATGTCGGCAACTGGGCACTGGCGGTAGCACTGGCCGGCGGTATCGCCGCGGGCATGTCCACCGTCGCCGGCTCTCTCATGGTCATCGGTACCGGTATCGCCCACGACATCATCGGCGGTTTCAAGGAACTGACGGAGCAGCAGAAGCGGGTACTGGCGCCCATTGTCATGTTCATTTCCGGTATCGCCATTATCTTCACCACCATCAATCCGCCCACCTTCGCCCTGGCGAGTGTTATCTGGGCCATTGCCGTTTCCGCCTCGACTTTCACGGCGCCGCTCATCATGGGTGTCTGGTGGAAGGGGGCCAACAAATACGGCGTCGTCTGCGGCATGCTGGTCGGCGGCATCATGGGCATGATCTTCAACATCCAGTTCGCCCATCCGTCCTTCACCTGGAGTCCCACGCTCGCCAAGCCGCCCTATGGACCGATTCCCTTCCCGGGCGTCATCTCGGTGCCCATATCCTTCGTGGTGCTCATCTTCGTATCCATGATCACCAACAGGATACCGGCCTTGGCGAACAACATACCCAGGGAAAAGACGGACATGATGATCGAACGCATGCACGGCTGGCCGGAACACTCCATCAGGAAGGACAGCACGCGGTATACCGGCGATGTGGGACCCGCCATCATCGGTCTCATCATGCTGGCCCTGTTCCTTTTTGCTGTGATATAGCGGTATGATCATGGCATATAACCTGTAGTCTCATCCATCCGGGGGGAACCGCCGTTGCGGTTCCCCCCGCTATGGAATCCGGATATCGTCGCACCCTTCCGCGGCGGCCGGCACCGCTTCGAGGGCGCATAAACCGCATACATTCAAGGCCCGCAAGAAAGGTACGAACCATCCATGAACTGGCTGTGGTACATTATCGCCATCGAAGGCAAGCTCGCCGACAAAATAAGAAACAACCAGCCATCCATCCTCTCACCGATCATCGTCTTCTGGTCGGCAATGCTGTTCGGCTTTACAAAAGTCCACTACAGCATCATTGCCGTCGCCCAGGAAGGTACCAACGTCAATATCGTGGAAGGACTCTTCTATGTCGTCTTCGCCTACATGCTGACAATCGGATCACAACTGGGCCTTACCATGCTCACCTGGTCCATGGCCAAACCCTTCGGATCAAAAGCGCGGTTCATGCAGTTCTTCATCAACGTAGGCTACACGTTCCTGCCCTACGGAGGACTGCTGGCCCTCCACACCTACCGGCTCGAAATGGGAATGACCCTGGCTGAAGCCCCTTTGCTGGCAGTCCTCATGCTGGCACTCTTCCTGTACTTCCTCTATCTGGTGGTACGGGTGGTGGGACTGACGGCGGGATTCACCTTGGCGCGGGCGACAACCTGCGTCGCCGCCATATGCGTGTTCGTGGGAAGCTTCGTCTACCTCTTCGGATACTGATCACCGATCACTTCCAAAAATCAAACACCAGCTTGCTCTGGTATCGCTCGATCCGCTTGAATATTGCCCTCAGCGTTGAACGGTCGAGCCTCGGCAGCTTGTTCGGAGTGATGTAATTATCAGGTTCCGCGTTTTCCTCCATTATGGCTGTCAGCTGACGTTCAAGCCGCAACCGCATGAGGAAGCTGTATGCCTGCTGAAAATCCTGGTAGTCTTCCCAGGAAAGTCCTTTTTTCAGATAGAGCTGGTACATTCTTTCGAGGGTGTTTGTTTCCGCAATTCTGTTCTTCAGGGCATAGACCCGCGTATAGTTGACGATGGTGATCATAGGTACCTTTACATCGATGACGCCGTGACGTCCGTCTTTCGTTTCCACCATAAAGGACCCGAAGAGGCCAAGCGGCGGTTTACGCTCCACCGTGGTTTCCGCCAGGTAACGGAAAAAATTGGGATGAGCGTCGAAGGATCGAAACATGTAATCCCTTAAATCATCGATAATCTCCGTGTCACCATAGCCGGTACGAAAATCGAAGAAAATGCTGGATTGAAGCAGTCCTTCCGGTTCCGCTGTTCCAATCCATGTGGAGAAGTAGTGTTTCCAGACTGAAAGCGGCTGGCACCATTGCGGGTTTTTTGCCATTATGCCGCCGTTACAGAAGGTATATCCCGCCTCGTTGAGCCAGTTGCACACCTTTTCTCCGAATGCAAGAAAATAGGCCATCACGTCCTTTGAGCGCTCCCTGGAAACGTCCTCGAACACGATGGCATTGTCCTGGTCTGTTTTCAGTGTCTGTTCCCGCCTCCCCTCGCTACCGACGATCATAAAGGCGAACCTGGCCGGCGGCGGACCCAGTTCATCAATGGCAAAACCGGCAAGCCGGTTCAGGATAGCGTCGGATATGACCGATACCATCCTAGCAACATTCATTACCTTGGCCCCACTCTTGATAAGACCATGGATCAACCCGGGAACCCGGCTGTGCTTGCCCCTGATTTCATCGAAACTGTGTGCTCCGTTGATTTCCCTGAGCAGGAAAAAAGGCGACCGGCTGTGGGCTTCAAGAATATCCCGGCTGGTGATGATTCCGATCACCCCTCCGCTGTCATCGGTTACCCCGAGATGCTTGAGATTTTTCAACATCATGACCGTGAGCGCGTCCGACAGGGGAGCTTTCGCCGGAATGGTCTCAAGGGGTGAGGACATGATTTGCGATGCCGTCGCTCCCATGTCGCAGGCGCCATGGACGATTATCTTGTCCCTCAGGTCCCGGTCGGTTATGATTCCCACGAAATCGCCCTCGGGCTCCCGAAGGAGGATGGAGCTGCACTGATGTTGAGCCATATTCGCGGCAGCTTCTTTAACGGACACCGTTGTTCCACACCATACGAGATTTTTTGTGAATATGTTCTCCACATTCTGGTTGAATATCTGGGGAGGCCCATCATCAGCGTGACGAAGACTGCTTACGACGGCCGTTGCAAAAGACTTGTCCACCATGAACTTGCCCAATTGGTCGGTGAAAAAATCAGCAATCTCCTGGTGCCGCGAATACAGATCGAGAAATACATCTTTTGGAAGCAGGTAAAAATCCGTATCCTCTATCGTCTTAAAGGTGGCAATGGACATGCCGCCGCGGAGCAGCATGGAAATGGCTCCGAACAGGCCTTTCTCATGATAGAGCAGGTGGAGAAAATCTTGATCTTTTTCACGGTAGTACCGCTCGACCAGCCCCTTCCTGACCAGGTACACATGTTCAACGACATTCTGTCCCTGGATGAGGAGTACCGTTTCCCGGGGATGGGTCACCTCGATGAGTTGATCGGCCACCGGTGTGAGCCCCTCTTCCGAAAGAAACGTAAAGGGTTGAATGCTCGACAAAAACGAATAGGCATCACTGCTCATAGTCCCCTCCTTGACCACAAGACATCTGGAAAACTGAGGATACGGCCCAGCGCAGCATCCGGACTTGTTACGAAGCCGTCAATACTTGACGGTCCCGTAAAAAGTCGAAAAACATCTGGTTGAGGATGGCTTCGTAAAAAGCTCCGCAGGCAAGGCGCGCAAATCCTGAGGAATGAGGCGTACTTAGTGGTACGCCGCAGTGACGAAGGATGAAGCGCAACGCAGCATCCGGACTTTTTACGAAGCCATCAATACTTGATTCGGGCATAAAACGTCCTTTCAGAAGCCATCCGGGCTTCTCCCAGGGTACGGATACCCATCTGCGAAAGAAGCGGGACCAGCTTGAGGAATATTTCTCCTGTCGCGAGGGCGTCTCCCAGGGCGGTATGCCTGCCCACAATGCTGACGCCCAGACGTGCCGCTATTGCCTCCAGCGTATGCTCTTCCTGGGCCGGATGGACGACGGCCGAAAGCAGGAGCGTGTCCAGAACGGGGTTGATAAATGTTATCCCCGATGACTCTTCTTTCATCTGCAGCATGCACATGTCAAAGGCCGCGTTGTGGGCCACGAGAATACTGTCTTCCACAAACCGGTGGAACAATGGAAGCACGTCATCGATCGCCGGCTGGCTCTCGAGCATCTCGGGCTGAATGCCATGGACCTCGACGGATTTTTGCCAGAAATACCGTCTGGGATTGACCAGCTGATCGAATACTTCTTCGCGGAGGAGTCGCCCGTTGACAATCCTCACGGCTCCCAGAGAAATAATTTCGTCTCCCACCTGCGGAAACAATCCCGTTGTTTCCGTATCAAACACGGTATAGGTCAGTTCGGCCAGCAACCGGTTGTCCAACTCGGGCGTCTGTCCGGGCTGGTTGAAGAGATCGAAATCGTAAAACTCCGGCCGGCTGGGAAGCACGACCGATGTCTTCCGAAGCGTGTCCGGTTCGGGCGTTTCAACATCCGGCAGAGACAGGCGAAAGGCCGACCGGTCTCTGGTCGGTTCATACGAACGGGGCCATAACCCCAGGTCATCTCCTGCCGCCTGCTTCCAGGTCGCCGGCCACATCTTCGCACCGTGGAGCTTGATAACCTCCCTCAACGTAGAAGGAATGCCTTCCCTGCCCACGACGACCACTTCGCTTTCCCACTCACGCAGGGTCTGTATCTTCAGGGGTTTTCCCTTCCATATGAGATCGATGTTCGTGAACTTCCCTCCCCGTTCGAGTTTGCATGTAAAGGTATCAACATTGGTCTCCAGTTGCAACCGGTTCAGGATGAAAAGAACCGCAAGAAGAAAAGAATAACAGTCTATCTTGATCCAGTTCTGCTCCTCGGAAGGAATAATTTTTACGGTCATGCCGAAATTTTCCTCGGCTTGTTGTCTTATAATGGTCAGCAGATCTTTGCCGAGCATACGGACAAGGGGACGCATTGTGCTGACATGCCCTGAATAATCCAGGGCCGCCTCATCGAGGACGGCTCCGGATTCCAGGATTTCCCGGTGAATCATTTTCTTGAACCCTTCCCGCTGCAGATGATCCATCTCGGGTTGATCGAGAATGGCTTCGATGGCCGTTCGAATTCTCTTCATGGAATCCCGGACACCCTGCGTCAGCGATTGCAGAAGGAAGCTCAACCGGGTGTCGGTTTCGATCTGTTTTATGATGTCTTGTATGATAAGGACAAAACCGGTCAGCTCTCCCCCGTGGTTCAGCACGGGGACCGCTTCGACACGAAGAAGCCGGTGCCCGTTGCCGACGGCAATGAAATGCGCGGTTACCCTGGATTCCGCGCGTTCCAGCTTTCCAGCTATTTCGTCGAGAGCCTGGACAACGAGGGTCTTGTCGATCAGGCCGAAAACAGACCTGCCCAGGCCGATATACCCGCTTTCACGTTTCCATGGCCCGTTGCAGGGTTCCAGGAGGGAACTGTTATTTTTTTCTTCACCCTCGAAGTACCGCCGGGCCTGCTTATTGTAGAGAAGGATCTGTCCTTCGGCATTACAGATGAATATGCCTTCGGGCAACTCCGCCACGATGGCCGCAAGAATGCTCTTCTCCTCTTCGGCCCTTGCCATGGCATGCTGTATCTGGTGCCATATGTCCGACTTCAGTTCCTCGTACCGCTGGGCCATGTCGTTGATGGCCTTCACCAGATGCTTCACCTCGTTGCCGCCTCTGATGTTGATACGATGGGAGGGATTGGCCGACGTGACGATACGGGCCTCCTCGGCAAGCTTTCTCAGGGGCCTGATGTAACGGTGGATTATGACGGATGTAACCACTGACAGACTGAGGAGAATCAGGAACATCGCCCCGAGGATCAGAAACTCAAAGCTCCGTTCGTCAAGGGGTATGTGGCCGCGGAAGATAACGGCAGTGACGATCAGCAGGAACAGCAACGCTCCCAGGGCGGCAAAGACATACCACCATGATTTCCAATATCTGCTGTACAAATGAAACCGCTCGCGCATTCCACAATCACCGATGTGTCATACCGTTGACTGCACACCATCAACGAAAGGCGGAAAGAACGTCCCGATCGGCACCATCATTCAGAGGCGCTTAATGAAGAATCAAGCGAAAAGGATCGTAATGGATGTGTTTTTTCATGTCAAGGACATAAGCGGATACGAGTCCCGTCAACGCATCGCCAGCCAGCGTTCCACCTCTTTCATTATTTCTTCGTATTCGGGTTCATTGAAGACCTCATGATAGAGACCGTCGTAGAGTTTCAGTCTCTTGTCCGTCGTTCCCGCCTTCTCATAGAGCGTCCGGGCTCCTTCGGGTGATACCATCCTGTCGGCACTGCCCTGCAGAATCAGGAGGGGCGTGGCGATCGCGGAAGCCTGCGATGCCACCCGCTGCATGGCTCGATACATTTCAGTCCCCAGGCGGGCCGTTATCTTCCCCCGGTACACCAGCGGGTCATGCCGGTAGGCGTAGACAACGGCGTTGTCACGGCTTATGCCGTCGGAATCGAGCTCCATTATTCCGATTTTCGGGAACAGGTTTGACAGAACCATGGCCGCAAGAACGGCGAAGGACGACATCCTTTCGGGAATCTTCACGGCGGGCGCGGAGAGAATGGCCCCGGCCATATCTTCCGGATTCTCGATGAGGTAGATGACGGCTATGAGTCCTCCCATGCTGTGGCCCACCAGGTACACCGGCTTCCCCGGGTGCCACTGGCGGATCATGCGGAACAACGCGTTTAGGGGCCTGATGAAGTCGTCGAAGCGTTCCACAAACACCCGGGTACCGTCCGATTTGCCGTGACCGATGTGGTCCGGTCCGTACAGGGCATATCCCCGGGGAGCGAAATGATTGACCAGGTTACCGTACCGGCCGCTGTGCTCTGCCAGGCCATGGACGATCAACAGCACCGCTCTCGGCTCGTCATCGGGAAGCCATGATCGATAGTAAATATTCTGTCCCTTGTGGCTTTTGAATGTATCCGCGCCTGTTCTCATATCCATGGTTCTCCCCTGGAAGCCCTCCCGCGGGGGGGCTCACGGTGTGGTTGAAATGGAAAAAGCCTGAAAATTATATGCAAAGGACCTCCGGTATAGCGAAGGACAATATCTTTAAAAACTTACGATTTTGTCATTATGGCCATTCCTTTCCGTCCGTGCGATCGTTCCTTTCCGTTCTTTGGACGGCCTTTTCCGTCATTCCGCCACTCCTTCTGTCATTTCGACCGCCCCTTCCGTCATTTCGACCGCCCCCTCCGTCATTTCGACCGAAGGGAGAAACCTTTCACGATGACACCGGTAAAGAACAGTTTCCCGCCTCGATGCTCATCGCAATGACACAATTCAAAAACCTCGGGACGGAAGTTCTCTCCCATGCCCTGAAAAAGTGGGCGGCAGGAAACTCCTGAACGGGACATTCCATCATGAGATAGTACACGGGATTCGATGTGCATGCAAACATCTGTTACTATCCCTTACTATCGCGTACAATGTCGAGAACCGTCATCACTGATACGATGAAAAAAGACACATGAAAAATTCCCTGTTGACAGGCCGTCATCACTGGTAAAGAATCGGTCTATATACAAGGTGGTCACTCCGGACATGAGAAAATCTTCCAGTGGCCCGTACCGAGGTGATACGGATTGATATGGAAGACATGACGGGCACGCATCATGCAAAACAGAGCTGAAGAGGCCGGTTGACGGATTCCGCGGATGCGGTGAAAAACAGCATCCCCTGATGATGCCTGTCCACGAGGAAGAGAGCACACGATGAAGATTTTTGTCTATGGAACACTGCTGCGAGGTTTGGACCGGCATCCGGCTCTGGCGGGGGCACCCTTCCAGGGACACGGGATTGTTGAGGGCATACTCCACGACCTGGGAGACTATCCGCCCTCGTCGAGGGTGATGGTACCGTTCACGGAGAGGTCTTCGAGGCGGACGATGCCATTCTGCGGGTGCTCGACGCCATCGAAGGGAATCATCCCGGCCGGGATACAGCCTCCCTGTTCAGGCGGCGGGACGTGCGGGCGACACTCATGCATGACGGATCCATCGTCACGGTACAGGCTTATTTCTTTCATGGTGATTGTGAGCGGAGCCGGATCATCGAATGTGGGGAATACCGCAGGTACCTGGCTGAAGCCGTTTCCCCCGAGCAATGGTACATTGCCTTTGCCTCCAACATGAGCACCGGGCGGCTTGAGAAAAGAATCCCGATTCCGGGCACCATTGAAAAGGGCTATCTCGAAGGATACCGGCTGATGTTCAACAAGAAGGCCGACGGGGGAGGTGTTTACGCAAACATTGCCTGGGCGGGGGCCGGGTATCGATGCCCCTTTACGGCCTGTGTGATCACCAGGGATCTTCTCAGCCTGCTCGACGGTTTCGAGGGGGGACCAGCCCATTACGCGCGCATTGTGGTACCTTTTTCATTCACGCCCTCGGGCCCTCAGCACATGGGGCACCTGTACATGGCCGACCCGAAGAAATTGACAGAAAACGGCACGCCCTCCGCAGGCTACCTGAAGTACATTTATGACGGCTACGAAGAACACGGCTTTGACACGAAGGATCTGCCGAAACCACGATGAGCGCCCGATGAGTCTGTTATACCCATGGTTTTCCCCGGCATGCGCGCGCATCCTGAAGAATGAGGTCTCCTGCGGGGTAGCGCTGCAGCGGCGGAGGACAGGGTAAAACGTGCGGATTATAGCAGGTGAAGCCCCCGGCCATGTCAAAGGAAGTCTCTTTTTGCCTTCCTTTGAATCTTGTGTTACACAGGAAGGAACAATTTTAAACAGGCTTCGACAGGCAGGAGGTACACCGTGACTGAAAAAACCTACAAGGCCCTTATGGTTGAGGAAACAGGCGATAAGACGTATGAAAGAAAGCTCACCGATCTCCCGCTGGACCGGCTTCCCGCCGGAGATGTCCTGGTCAGAGTTCTGTATTCTTCACTTAACTACAAAGACGTTCTTTCCGCGACGGGCAACAAGGGAGTGACCCGGAACTACCCCCACACCCCCGGCATCGATGCCGCCGGCGTTGTTGAGGAAAGCACGAACCCGAACTTCAAGGCCGGTGACGAGGTCATCGTAACCAGTTACGATCTGGGAATGAACACTTCGGGAGGTTTCGGACAGTATATCCGCGTTCCCGCCGAGTGGGTGGTGAGACTCCCCGAACATCTTTCTCTCAGGGAAAGCATGGTATACGGCACGGCGGGATTCACGGCCGCGCTCTCGGTCTACCGCCTGATGGACTACGGCCTCACGCCGGACCAGGGCGAGGTACTGGTGACAGGCGCCACGGGAGGCGTGGGAAGTATAGCCGTTTCAATCCTTTCGAAAATCGGATTCACCGTAACAGCCGTAAACGGCATTGTTGATGAAGCAGACTATCTCAGGGAAATAGGAGCGCGATCGGTCATCGGCATCGAAGAGGCGACCGACACAAGTGGCCGTCCCATGCTCACGGCTCGATGGGCGGGCTGCGTCGATACCGTGGGAGGGTCCATCCTGGCCTCGGCGATACGTTCGACCGCTCCCGGCGGAGGCGTTACCTGCTGCGGCAACGTACTCTCACCGGAGCTCCCCATTACGGTATTCCCTTTCATCCTGCGGGGCATCACGCTCATGGGGATCGATTCCCAGAACTGCCCCATGCCCGCCCGCCAGAAAACATGGGACATGATTGCCGGCGAATGGAAAATCCCCTGGCTTGACCGAATCACCTCGGAAACGACGCTTCAGGGTCTCGACGAGCGCATCGACATGATGCTTTCGGGGAAACATAAAGGCAGAACCATCGTCAGCCTGTGGTAGGGGGTGTCGCCGACGGGGGCCTTAAAAAAAAGGGAGGGTGAGAATCCGTCTTCTCACCCTCCCCTCTCATCGCTATGTGACGATGACCCGCCCTTCCCCGGTGCCGCTCCCCTGTCTCGCTGCGGTGCTTCCCCGGACAGCGTGACCCGGCGGACGCTCCACGCGACGCGCGGCAGGTTGTGAGGTGTTACACGGCACGGGAGGCCATGGCATCTTCCCGATGCCATTTGAAAGAATGCCCGGAATAACAGCGCGAAAATCGTTCGCTGAACTCATGGGGAGTAAAGCTGTATTCCTGGGTGCCATAGCTTTCCACCGCGAAGGAGGAGCACACGCTTCCCACCAGGGCCGATTCCTCGAGAGTTTTCCCCCGCAGCAGACCGCAGAGCAAACCGCCCCGATAGGCATCACCGGCACCCGTGGGATCTTCTACCACCCTCGGCTCAGCGGCGGGAATCTTGACGTCGCTGTCCTTCGTGGAAACCAGCGATCCCGCCTTTCCCAAGGTGGTGATTATACTCCCCGCTTTTTCCAGCAGGGATTCTTTTTTCAGCCCCGTTCTGGTCATAACCAGATCGAGTTCGTAATCATTGCAAATCAGTACACGACACCCTTCCAGTGCCCGGACCAGCTCCTCCGCACCCCACATCGGCAGCGATTGTCCCGGGTCGAACACATAGGCTATTCCCCGTTCCCTGCAGGCCCGCGGATAGTTCATCATGTCTTCCTTATTTCCCGGGGACACGATGACAAGCGTTTCCAGGGGATCGAACGCGTCGAAGTTCAGGCGGGAAGAATGCTTCATGGCGCCGGGATTGAACCCCGTGATCTGGTTATCCGTCAGATCGGTGGTAATATAGGCACCGGCCGTGAATTCATCTTCGATTATCCTGATGTTTTCCGTCGAAATACCGCTTTTCGCCAATCGCCCGAAATATCGATGGTAGTCATGACCGATAGTGGCGGAGATGATCGGTCGTTCACCCATAAGGGAGAGCGCGTAAGCGATATTGCCTGCCGTACCCCCCACGTTTTCCTTCATCCCGTTAACTTGGAAACACACATTGAGCATGTGGACTTTTTCCGGCAGGATGTGGTCGGAAAAGAATCCCTCAAACACCATTATCCTGTCATATGCCAGCGATCCGGAGACAATAACGTTCATCCTGTTGAACCTTCCCGATAGAGTGGAGTATAGAATCATTGCGTGAGACTGTGTGTCTTACTACCACGAATGATTTTTGAAGTCCACACGCCATAAACCCCTGTCTTTCCGCCTTCCACGGGGCTTTTCCATAAACGGCGCTTTACAAACCGCCCGTATAGTGTTTAATCTACACCACCGTGTTGACCTGTGGGTCAAAAAATGGGAAGAACGCGGAATAACGGCATGGAGGAGCAGGAAATGAAACTTGCGTTCACAACATCAGGCAACGGTCTGGACGCCCCGCTGGACAGACGTTTCGGCCGCGCTGCAAAGTTCCTCATATACGACCTGGACTCTGAAACCTTTGAAGTCATGGACAACAAGGTCAATGTAAACGCCCCCCAGGGGGCGGGTATTCAGTCGGCCCAGGCCGTTTCCGGAATGGGGGCCAACGCCCTGGTTACAGGCCACTGCGGTCCGAAAGCATTCCAGGTCCTCAAAGCGGCGGGAATTTCAATATTTACTTCCGCTGCCGCAACGGTTGCCGAGGCGTTGGAGGACTACCGGGCGGGACGACTGATGGAAGTACACGCCCCTGATGTAGAGGGACACTGGGTATGAACGAAAAATCAATACCATTTCATTCCATCGGTGTCATCAGAAGCGGGCACCGGTCCGCGGAAAAAACACCCATTCAGCCGGTCTACGCCTGGGGGTGTCCCGGAACGGCAGAAATATTTCCCGAGTACGCGGAGGGTTTGAGGGACCTGGAGGGCTTCTCACACGTTTACCTGATATATCATTTTCACGGAGCCCACGAGACAAAACTCATTGTAAAACCCTTCCTGCAGGATATCGAACGGGGTGTTTTCGCGACACGCGCCCCCTGCCGTCCCAACGCGATCGGTCTGAGCGTGGTCAGGCTGGAACGGGTCGAAGGAAATGTCCTGTACCTGGATGGCGTGGACATACTGGATGGTACACCGCTTCTGGATATCAAGCCCTACACGGCGAAATTCGATCACATCGCCACAACCAGCAACGGCTGGCAGGATGACGTGGACGAAGAAACGGCCTGGCACCGGGGACGGCGGTGCGGGTCGGGCGGTCCGCCCTCCTGCCCCTCAGAGAAATAAGCTGTGGCTGATTTCTTCCGGTCCTCCGGGTAAACAGATTTCGTGAGGGCACCGGGCGCCCCGAAACCTTTTTCATTATGTCATTTCGAGGAGCGCCCAAGGCACCGTTATTTCGGGAAGTTTTTTGTTTCATCATCCCGGAAGCTTTTTATTTCATCATTTCGGGGAGCTTTTTGTTTCGTCATTGCGGGGAACTTTTTGTTTCATCATTTCGAGGAGTGTTCATATTCCGTCATTTCGAGGAGCGAAGCGACGAAAAATCTTGCTTTTCAATCATGACGCCCTCGTAAAAAGCGCCCCGAACCGCCAGAGGAGGGCTGGGGCGCTTTTTACGAAGCCGTCTTTCTCGGCTACGATATAAACATATGATGCGGACCGGCAGTGTCAGAGGAAGAATCGTAAGGTACGCGTTTTCTGCCGTCTTCCCATCAAAAGACCCACCAAAAGACCCGCCAGGAGCACCCCGGATCCGGACAAAAACCACCTGTAACTGTCGGATGACCGTAAGCGCTCGTTTTCTCTCGCCACTCTCACACGTTCAGCCTCCGCTTCGAGAAGTCTGCCTTCAAGGATCCCGAAGGTTTTTTTCAATTCCAGAAATTCCGATGCTTCTTCTCTCAGCGTTTCGTAGGCCTCCCGCACCGTTGAAAGCTCCGCGGTTTTGTTTCTCAGTTCGGTCTCAAGATCGGCTTGCATCGCCTTCATGTCTCGAAGCTCCCGGGCCATGGGTGACGCTGTTTCACGAAGCCGGGTGTTCTCCGCTTCAAGAGCCTGCACCCTGTTCTCCCAGGGTTCCCGGTTCATTAAATAGCGAGTTAATATCCACCCCTCTCTTGTGTCGGTGCCGCCCACGAGTCGGACCCGGTTCCATCCGCTGCTCTCGGCCAGCACCTCCACTGTCTGCCCTGAGCGGAGCATGCTGACGATCCTGTATTGCGTGCCGGGACCGTTGTAGAGAGGAACTTCCAGTCTGTCTGAAACGTACAGGGCAGCCCAGCCCATGGGAGTGACCAGGCAGAACCCTGTGACCACAATCATGATGATCGCGCTTTTTCTCACGTCACACATCCCTTCGTCACGAATATTCGGGCGGAATCACGTGTCCCGTTCGAGACCTTTAATTGTGTCATTTCGAGGAGCATCGCGACGGGAAATCCATGTCCCGAGCAAAGCGAGGGATCTTTCAGACTTCTCACATGCGTTCGAAGTGACAGGGGAGCGCTCGAAGTGACGGGGAAGAGATCGAAGTGACGAGGGAGAGGTCGAAGTGACACAATCGATAGTTTTTCAAAGGTCCCCATTCAGCGTCCCCTTTGAGCGCCCGCGCGGAATCTTGGAATGTTTTCCTGTCGTTGAATGTCGCGGGCCGGATTTCACATTTCCTCCCGGATGATACCGGCTTTCTTCAGAAGTGTATCTGATGCTCCGCATTCCATACCATATTTTTGCGCCCCGCGGTATGGTTGAAGAAAGGCAAAATCCCTTGACTCATAAAAACCGCACTGTTATATCCTGAAATACCCGCAGGTCATAAACAATATCATATCAACGCAATCAATCAACGAAAAGGAGGCATTATGACACAGTACCCAACCCCGCCGGAACAAGATGAAACCAGGTGGTTCGCGCAATTGCTCGGACTGGATTTCCTGCTGTGGACGCCGACGGTTCAAGCTGAGGGATTCTTGAATTGGGAACGAATTTTTGCCACCAGGAAAATTGCGGCGAAATCACCAATCCCATTGCCTCAATCGTCGGAAGATCTGGACATACGATACGAGTATCTGGGAATTGAAAAAAATATCGATGATTTCATCAGAGACGAGCACCTGTCAGGGCTGTTGGTACTTCACGACGGAAGGATTCTTCTTGAAAAGTATGCTCTCGGATTAACACCGGCAAGGACGTGGCAATCTTCGTCTGTCGTTAAATCGCTGACTTCGATTCTTTTCGGGATTGCTCTTCGGGACGGTTACATCAAATCGTTTGACGATGCCGTCACGGATCATCTGCCGGAGCTGCAGGGTTCTGTGTACGAAGGGGTCACCATCAGGCATCTGTTGACCATGACCGGGGGGCTGCTTTTTAATGAAGATTATGAAGATCTCCGTTCAGATGTCAACAAAAAGTATTGGGAACACATTGCTTTCCGGCGTCCCGGTGCTATCCTCGAAGACTTGAAAACACTTGAAAGGATACATGCTCCCGGAGAATATTTTGCCTATAACACCGGTGACGTATATCTCTTGAGCCACATTTTAAGCAGAGCCGTGAACATGACGCCGGCCGATTATTGTACTCAGAGACTCTGGGGCCCCATGGGGATGGAACTGGACGGATTCTTTACACTCGATGCCGATGACGGGCATGAAGTAACGGGCAGTTGCGCCGGTTTTTCATTACGCGATTATGGGAGGCTGGGCTTATTGATGCAGAGAGACGGTATCGCTCTTAACGGTGAGCGCCTTCTCCCCGAAGGATTTGTCAAGGAAGCCACCACGCCGATTTCACCCAATTTTGAATTCCCGCTCTGGGCTGACCCGGACCACCAGTTTGAAGGATACGGATATCTGTGGTGGGTGATCAGGCAGAACAGTTTCACGGCACTGGGGGTGTATGGCCAGTGGATTCATGTTGAACCTGAATCCAATCTTGTGGTGGTGATGATCGGTGCCGTACCCCGCCCCGGCTACATGGACCCCGACGAACCTGTTGCCCAGGCGGAGGGTAACCAACACGGAAGTCCCGCGCGCTTATTCTTCGTTGATGCCGTCAAGAAACTGATCGGCACACAGTAGCTGACGGCACACATTTTTCACAAAAAAGGGGTTACGGTATGATCCGTAACCCCTTGATTTCATGGTCGGGGCGAGAGGATTCGAACCTCCGGCCCTCTGAACCCCATTCAGATACGCTACCAGACTGCGCCACGCCCCGACCCTTGCGTGTTGAAGGGTGTGGAATATCACCTAGCCTGCCCTGTGTCAAGCGTGAGATATCGCTTGAGTCCCTGTAAACGCTTTTCTCCGATTCCTCTCACGGCGATCAGATCGTCCATGGCTTTGAATCGCCCCCGCTCTTCCCGATGACGGACTATGGCGGTCGCGGTGACGGGACCGACCCCCGGAATCATGACCAAGTCTTCCACACCGACCCCGTTTATGTCCAGAGGCATGCCCAGGGCCACCATGACCCGCGATTCCATCCTTTCACGGCGTATCGACGGCGGGTTCAATGTAACGACCAGGCGGTCCCCGTGCGAAAGACGTTCCCCGACGGCATGTGTTTGAAAGAGCTTCATCTGCCTCGGCGCCACCGCCGCAAGAACGTCACGAACCGTCACTCCGCCCTCAAAAAAATATATCCCTCCTCCTGTACCCGCCATATCGACCTGGATCGTCGATGTCGAAACAGTCTGCTCGGAAAGCGCCGGTGAAGCTGAGAAAAACGGGACCGGCAAGGGTCCGGCCGCGATTTTAACCAGTATCACCGCGACGACCGCCAGGAGCATCACCAAGGATCCCCGAAGCTGCCTCTCAGCCAGCGGGCTGAAGGTACTCATGGATCACACCCCGCTTGTGTCGGCCGGTTAGTGTTCGATCTCCATTTCAAAGGCGTCATGCAGGATCCTGACGGCCAATTCCGTGTACTTTGCCTCAATAACGCAGGATATCTTTATTTCAGAAGTGCTGATCATCTGAATGTTGATCCCCTCATGTGCCAGCGTGGCAAACATTTTCGATGCCACGCCCGAGTGGCTTCTCATACCCAGACCGACCATCGATACTTTCGAAATCTCCGTGTCGAACAGGACACGTTCCGCTCCGACTTCACCGGCGACAGAGTGAATGATCGCTTCCACCCGTTTGATGTCCTGCCTGGGAACGGTAAAGGTCATATCCGTGTAGCCATCGATGCTGGCGTTCTGTATGATCATGTCCACGTTGATATTCTCGTCGGAAAGGGGCGTAAAGAGGCGGGCCGCGATTCCCGGCTTGTCGGGAACGTGAATCACGCTGACTTTTGCCTGGTTCCTGTCGTAGGTTATTCCGGAGACTACTTCTTTTTCCATTTCCTCATCCTCCCTGGTCACGAGGGTACCCTGATCGTCATTGAAAGAGGAACGGACGTACAAGGGAACGTTATACAGTTTCGCCAGTTCCACGGAACGCTGATGAAGGACCTTTGCGCCGGCACCGGCAAGCTCGAGCATTTCATCGTAGGATATCTTTTTGAGCTTTCGCGCCTTGTCGTAAATATTGGGGTCTGTGGTGTAGACCCCGGCGACGTCCGTAAAGGTTTCACAGTAATCGGCATTGATGGCTGCGGCGATGGCCACGGCGCTGGTGTCGGACCCGCCCCTGCCCAGGGTGGTGATGTTGCCTTTTCTGTCCACACCCTGGAAACCCGCCACCACGATGATCCTTCCCTTGCCCAGTTCCTGCCTGATCAGACCGGCGTCGATCTTTTTGATTCTCGCTGCCGAATGGTTCTTGTCCGTTACGATCCGGATCTGCGATCCGAGAAAGGACTTCGACCGGAACCCCCTGCTGTTGAGAACCATTGCCATGAGCGAAACCGTTACCTGCTCTCCCGTGGAGATAAGGACATCGTACTCCCGCGGGGTCGGCCGGTCTCCGACCGCGGCGTTTGCCAGACCGATGAGGCGGTCCGTTTCTCCCGCCATGGCCGACAGAACGACAACAACGTCATTACCCTCCGTACTGGTCCTGATGACCCGCTCGGCGACATTGTGGATCTTGGCGATATCGGCAACCGATGTGCCTCCGAATTTCTGTACAATGAGAGCCACGCTACCTACACCCTCCTTCTTCCAAAGCTTTTTTGAGCCTGTTCAATACGGTACTGTCGGCATTGCAGGACAGGCTGATTTTTCTCGTGTCCTCATCCAGTCGTTTGATTCTGATAAATAGCGTACTTTCCGGCAGGCTGTCCATCACCTTTTCCGCCCACTCTATGGCGACCAGGCCGTCACCGAAAAAATAGTCCTCGTACCCGAGATCCTCGAGATCGACTGAACCCGAAAGACGGTACACATCGAAATGATACAGGGGGATTCGACCGGGGTATTCGTTGATGAGCGTGAACGTCGGGCTGGTCACGTAGTATGTGCCGGGCACATCGAGACCGGCGGCCATTCCCTGGGTGAGCAGCGTTTTTCCCGCGCCCAGTTCCCCGATCAGGGCCACCACCGTGCCGGGGGCCGCCCTTTCTCCGATGATCCTTCCGATACGAAAAGTCTCATCGACACTCGTCGACAAAAGTTCCATCTCGTCCGGGAACCGGGATTTCATGAAGCATCCCCCGCGGTGCCCGTCTCGATAACAACCATGGCGACAGCGATTGTCTCCGTGTGGGTCAGGCTTACGTGGAGCGATGTTCCCCCGATAGTCTCGAACCGCTCCCGTGCCTGCCCGTGAAGGACAAGCCGCACTGATCCGTCAGTGTTCCTCACGGTTTCGATGTCTTTGAAGGCCATGCCGCCCCATATGCCGCGACCCAGGCATTTCATGCACGCTTCCTTCGCGGCGAAGCGGGCACCGTAGTGCTGGGCGGGCGCCGGCCTGCTACCGCAATAGTCGATCTCCCCGGCGCTGAAAAGACGCTTCAGGGCACGGAAGCCCTTCCGTTTTATCATTGATTCCATGCGGGCAACATCAACGGAATCTATTCCGACAGCCTGTATCATGGACCGGCACCGGATTTTCTGAAACTGTCGGCCATGACGGCCACCGGTTTCATGAAGGCCACATCATGAACCCTGACGATGGAGGCGCCGGCCAGTATGGACACCGTCACCGCGGCGGCGGTGCCTTCAAGGCGTTCCGCCGGTGATCCACCAACGGTCTCCCCGATAAATCTCTTCCTTGACGGCCCGACCAGAAGCGGCCTGCCCAGGCATCGGAACTCATCCATGCGGGCTATGAGGCGACAGTTGTCCGCCGCGGTTTTGCCGAAACCGATCCCGGGATCGAGAATAATGTTTTCCTCGTCGATGCCCGCCGACAGAGCGGCCTCTATCCGCTCCCTGAAAAAGGTCCCTATCTCGCCGTGAAGGGAGTCATACGCCAGGTCTCCCTCCTGCATGGTTTTCGGTGTCCCCCGCATATGCATGAGAATCACCGGAACACCCGCTGACGCCGCCAGGGCCGCCATGTCTTCATCAAAACGAAGGGCGCTGATGTCGTTGATTATCTCGGCCCCTTCGTCAATGGCGGCACGGGCTACCGCCGCCTTGGTCGTATCGATGGAAAGAGGGATGGAAAGTCTCTTGCGCAAGGCCCGGAGCAGGGGGATCACCCGCCCCATTTCCTCATCCGGTTTCAGGAGATCCGAGCCGGGACGGGTCGACTCCCCGCCCACATCGATGATGTCGGCTCCCTCCTCTTCCATCCGAAGCGCCTCCTCCAGGGCCTCCTCCATCGAAGCGAAGCGTCCCCCGTCGGAAAAGGAATCGGGCGTCATATTGATAATGCCCATGACAAGAGTCCGTTCACCAACGGTGATAGTCCGTCGCGGGGTTGTAAGGGAGAACGTTTCTCGCCGCGCCTTTTGAAGAACATCCTTCATTCCGGCGGCGATATCGTCAAGACCGAAGGGTTGGAACGCCAGTTTGTCGATAAACCGGTCCACCTGCTTGCGGGTACCCATAACCAGGGCCGTGGTTTTTTCAATACTGCACGAAACGGAGCCCCGTGCCACCGCCACATCTCCACCCAGAGAAAGCATCTCCTGCTTCATGACGTTGGCGGCCCTGCAGGGAACGTCCTCGACCATTACGAGGCAGAGCTCCATTTTCGGCACCATCGCCTCTATGCCCCAGGAATCCGTCCCGACACGCTCGAGTTCCCTCCTGGCTTCTTCCCCGGACCTGTATCGAATCAGTCGCATAGTGTTCCCGGCGTTTACACCGCAATTATGTTCCCTGTCCCGCCATTCCGGGGACGGTGCGCGTGACCGGACGGAATGAGATACCCGCGCCATGCCGTAAGGGTTATTTTACAAAGCCGTCCCGCATCGGGCTTTTTTCGAGTCTGTATAAGGACGTCAAGCTTCCTCGATAGCTTCGCCTTTTTCCTCAATCGGATCCGTTCCCTCCCCGGCAGATTCCTGGGCGCCTACTATGGCCTTGATTTCATCCAGGTTCAGCACCTCCTTGATCAGAAGTTCTTCGGCCAGTTTGTGCAGTATGTCCAGATGGCCGGCAAGGAGATCTTTCGCCCGCTCGTAGTTTGACACGACGATGGCTGATATTTCCTTGTCGATGAGCTTCGCCGTCTCCTCGCTGTAGTTCTTGTGAGTCGCTATCTCTCTGCCCAGGAAGATTTCTTCATCTTTTTTCCCGTAGGTCAGGGGCCCCATGTTCTCGCTCATACCCCACTCGCAGACCATCTTGCGGGCCAGACCCGTCGCCCGTTCGATGTCATTGCCGGCACCCGTGGTGAAGTCCTTCAGTACCAACTCTTCAGCGGCCCGTCCGCCGAGGAGAATGGCGATATTGTTGATCAGATACTTTCGCGCATAGGTGTGCCTGTCTTCCGTGGGAAGCTGCTGTGTTACCCCGAGAGCCCTGCCCCGGGGGATGATGGTGACTTTATGAATGGGGTCCGTCCCGGGAATCAGCATGGCCACCAGGGCGTGCCCCGCTTCGTGATAAGCGGTGCTGCGTTTTTCCTCCTCGCTGATAACCAGGCTTCGCCTCTCGGCACCCATCATGACCTTGTCTTTGGCATACTCAAAGTCTTCCATGAAGACCTGTTCCTTGTTTTTGCGGGCCGCTGCCACTGCCGCCTCATTTACCAGGTTTTCAATGTCAGCCCCGGAAAATCCCGGCGTTCCCCGGGCGATGACGGCATAATCGACGTCCGCTGCCAGGGGAACTTTCCTTGCGTGAACTTCAAATATTTTCTCTCGTCCCTTCACATCCGGCAGAGGAACGATAACCTGCCGGTCGAACCGTCCCGGCCGCAGCAGCGCCGGGTCGAGCACATCGGGCCGGTTCGTGGCGGACATGATGATGACACCCTCGTTGGATTCGAAGCCGTCCATCTCGACCAGAAGTTGGTTCAGCGTCTGCTCCCGCTCGTCGTGACCACCGCCGAGTCCGGCGCCTCGGTGCCGTCCCACCGCGTCGAGCTCGTCGATGAATATGATGCAGGGGGCATTCTTCTTCCCCTGGCTGAACAGATCCCGCACTCTTGACGCGCCGACGCCGACAAACATTTCGACAAAGTCGGAGCCGCTGATGCTCATGAAGGGAACGCCCGCTTCACCCGCGATGGCTCTCGCGAGGAGGGTCTTGCCCGTTCCGGGAGGACCCACCAGAAGAACGCCCTTGGGAATACGGCCTCCCAGCCTGGTAAATTTCTTCGGGTCACTGAGAAAGTCCACCACTTCCTCGAGTTCGGCCTTGGCCTCGTTGATGCCGGCCACGTCGTTGAAGGTAACCTTTTTTGCCTGGTCCGTCATGAGGCGGGCCTTGCTCTTTCCGAAGGACATGGCTTTCCCGCCGCCACCCTGCATCTGGCGCATGAAAAATATCCAGACCGCTATGAGCAGCATGATGGGGACCCAGGAAACAAGAATCGTCATGAACCATGATGACCCTTCGGCAGGCTTCGCCGCGATGCGGACACCCTTGTCGCGCATGAGGGGAACTACCTCTGCCCCCGGTGGTATGTATGCCGTGAACTTCTTGCCGTCCTGCAGGGCGCCCGTGACGGTTTCCCCCTGGATGGTGACTTCCGTCACCTTTCCCTGCTCTATGAACGCGAGGAGGTCACTGAACACCATTTCCTCATCTCTGCCCCGCGGCTGCTGGAACATCTGGAAAAGGAAAATAAAAACAAGACACACCACGATCCACATGGCTATGTTTTTCTGCATCTGGTTCACTCTTGCCGGTACTCCTCTTCAGGTACTCTGCAATCCCCCTTATACTATAGAAGCTCCCAAAAGGGCATGGTTAATAAAAGCCTGCGTTCAGGGAATGTCAGGGGGATGGTGAGACGACCATTGCTCATCGCTGCATCGGCACATTCACTGGCCCCCATTAACCAGAAATCAATAAAAATTTCAAATTAAATCTGCCTTCAGCACCCGCCCGGTATCCTCCCCGATCCTGACGCGTTCACTGAGACAGATACCGGGAACCCAGATGACGGAACGGTCATCGGCAAGCACGGGTATGCGGTGCCGTTGGTGCCGGGGGATTTTCGCGTCGATAAAAAGAGACTTGAGTTTTTTGTGGCCCTTCATGCCCAGGGGCTGGATCCTGTCGCCCGACAGCGCGCTCCGTACCGTCAGCGGACCCTCGACGGCATCGGCATTCATATAGACATGCCGGGAATTTCTGAAATCAACGGACTCCCGATCCACCATGACCAGAGAAATCGCGCGTGATATCTCCTCAATCTGTGTAAGGCCCGGAACGACCGCGGTATGGGAAAAGGCTCTCCCCCGTACCGCTTCCCCGGCGGACTTCGACGGGTCGTCGGCTTCAATGATGAGTCTGTCGTATTCCCGGCGTACCCTGAGCCCGCCTCCCAGGACCACCCGGCCGGAAGGGTTGTCCCCTCGCGCCAGAGCGAGGACGGCTTCGACGTGGTCGAATCCATGCTCCCCGCCCGTCCCCCGAGAGGTTTCCAGGCATTTTCTGATCAGCCGTCGTCCCAATGCCCTGTGGAGGGCACGCAACTCAATGACATCTATATCATAGAACGGCCCGTCTCCGGTGACATCCAGTGAAGCCATGGATTCCCGGACCATACACTCCAGGAAATCCTCTTCATCTCTGATGATCGCCGCCATCCTGCATAGCGTTCCGACCAGGTTCGGATTGCAGGAAGCCGCCAGACCGGGAAGAATCGTCATGCGCACCCTGTTTCTCAGAAACCGCTGATCGGCGTTTGACGAGTCGGTAACGAAGGGCAGGTTTCGCTCCTCCAGGAAGGCCAGAACATCCCGACGTGTCGTGTCCAATAGGGGACGGATGTAAAAGCCGTCCCGCAGAGGAAGCATCCCCCGCAACCCGGCAAGCCCCGATCCCCGAAGGAACTTCATGATGATCGTCTCCGCCTGGTCGTCCGACGTGTGGCCCAGTGCGAGTTTCGAGAGGTTCAGCGAACTTCGGAGTTCTTCAAATATGCGGTAGCGCTCTGTCCTGGCACGGTCTTCCAGGGAGGGACCTCTCCTCCCGGCGGCCAGGGCGCCGGATGCCACGGCTCTGGTCTGTATGGGCAGAGCGAGCATTTCTGCCGTCTGCCGGGCAAACGCCTCGTCACGGTCCGATTCGGCACCTCGCAGGCCATGGTTGACATGGATGGCAGTGATGGAGAAACCCATGGGGACGGCCAGATCGTTCAGAAGAAACAGCAACGCCACCGAGTCGGCTCCACCCGACAGGGCGACACCGACCCGGTCTCCCTCTTCAATCATCCCCTGTGTTTCAATGGTTTTTCGCACCTTCGACAGGATCATGATCTCCCCCGCTTCACCTTCGTCACCGGAACAGAGCCCTCACGTCTCCCATGTCCTCGCAGCAATAGTCGGGCCGCAGAGAAAGGAGCACCATCCTGTCCGTGAGACCGGCGAGAAAGGCGCAGCTCAGAACACCGGTGTTTTTCGCCAGGAGCAGATCATTCACGCCGTCACCGATAACAACAGTCCGGTCTTTCGACAGGGCGAAGCGCTGCAGAAAGGGCTGAAGAAGACGCTGATCAGGTTTCACCGGCCCCCCGGAGTCCCGACCGATAATGGCGTCGAAGAATCCATCGATGGCGAGGCCGCGGGCTATTTTCAGAGTAAAGGATTCCATCTTGTTGGTGACAATAATTTTTCTGGTGTCCCGGAAATGCTCCAGCATCTCCATGACACCCGGGTAGAGAACCGTTGTATCCAGCAGGTGTTCATCGTAGTATTCCATGAACAGGTCGAGGGCCCGGGCATGCAGGGTCTCCCGTTCAGGGCCGAGTGCCCGTTCGATCAGCTTGTGAAGGCCGTCACCGACATAGCGACGGACGGCTTCATCATCGAGCCGGGGAGCCCCCAGGGCGGTCAGAGCGTGATTCAGGGCCGCGGCGATATCCTGAGCCGTCTGAACCAGTGTTCCGTCAAAGTCAAAGACCATAAAATCTACGTCGATCATGTTCGAAAACGGTATTCCCTTCATATTCCGGTCACACCACTATAGCACCTCGTACCCGGCTTACACAATAAAAAGGGCATCCACCGGCACCGGGCGGCATTGACAATGAAACATTCTTCATGGTAGGTTCTATGCTCGCTTGGATCCTCACCGGGACTGGGACGAACGGGTCAATGAACATCCTGCCGCACGGCCGAAAACCCTTCCGACATCAGTCCGAAGGGTTTTTTTTCGGAGACCGGCGGGCACAGAAGAGGAAAGGGGAAACCATGCAACGGGACTCCGTGGCGATCATAGGAGCCGGCAAGGTTGGAACGGCGACGGGATATCTTCTGCGGTTAAAAGGATACCCCGTGGTCGCCCTGGCCGATATATCAGAGAACGCGCTTGCCCGGGCCCTTGAATACACAGGGGGGCGGGCCTGCGCTTCTGCCGCCGAGGCTGCCGCGCTCGCTGACGCCGTATTCATAACTACCACCGATGACATAATCGCCCCGGTCTGCCTCGAAATCGCCGGACAGGGAGTCCTGGGACCGGGCAAGCGGGTCATCCACATGAGCGGTGCCGGCGGTCTTGATCTTCTGGAACCGGCGCGGAAGGCAGGAGCTTCAACGGCAACCATCCACCCCCTGCAGTCTTTCGTGGACGTGGCCGCCGTTATCAAGAATATTCCGGGGAGCACCTTCGCCATTACCGCCCAGGATGACATTCGCGACTGGGCCGTACAGGTCGTTGCCGACCTGGGAGGCATACCCTTCTTTGTCGAAGACGCCGACAAGCCCCTGTACCACGCGGCCGCCTGTGTGGCCTCGAATTATCTCGTTTCGCTCATGCATATCGTCACGTCCCTGTACGGAATCCTGGGATTTACCCCGGATGACGCGATCCGGGCCTTCTGGCCCCTTGTACGGGGAACCATCTCCAACATGGAAGCAAGGGGAATCGCGGGGGCGCTGACAGGGCCTGTCGCCCGGGGAGATCTGCGGACCATTGAAAAACACCTGGCAGTCCTGGAGGCGAAAGCTCCCCAATTTCTGACGCTCTACAGGGAACTCGGGCGCGTCGCTGTCGGCATCGCCCGAAATATGGAGACCATATCGGAAGAAAAAGGAAAAGAACTTGACTCTCTTCTGAAAGGAGAAGGCAATCATGAGTAAGCAGGGACCAACCCGGCAGGTAACAAAGACCACTATCATGGATATGAAGAGGAAGGGTGAAAAAATCACCATGCTTACCGCCTACGATTACAACACGGCGGTTCTGATGGATGAGATGGGGCTGGATATGATCCTCGTGGGCGACTCGCTGGGCATGGTCGTTCTTGGCTACGAAAGCACACTGCCCGTAACGATGGACGAGATGATACTTCACACGAAGTCCGTTACCCGCGGAGCTCAGCGGCCCATGGTTCTGGGTGACATGCCCTTCATGTCCTATCAGGCGTCGGTGGAAAGCGGTTTATTGAACGCCTCGCGGTTTATGAAAGAGGCCGGAGCCCATGGCGTTAAACTTGAAGGCGGTCGCGAAGTGGCGGAAGTCGTGCGCAGGATAACGGAGGCGGGAATCCCCGTTATGGGCCATCTGGGTCTGACACCCCAGTCGGTACACCAGATGGGCGGTTTCAAGATGCAGGGCAAAACCGTCGAGGCGGCACAGCGCATCAAGGAGGACGCCCTCATAATGGAAGAGGCCGGAGCTTTTTCTGTGGTTCTCGAAGTCGTTCCCGCGATGCTCGCGAAAGATATCTCCGAATCCCTTTCCATCCCCACCATCGGCATCGGCGCGGGCCCATACTGCGACGGCCAGGTTCTCGTAGTCAACGACATGCTTGGCATGTTCGAGCGGTTCACGCCGAAATTCGTCAAGAAATACGCAGACCTGGGGAGCGGCGCCAAGCGTGCCTTTGAAGAATACGTACGGGAAGTCAAGGAGGGCACATTTCCGGGACCGGAGCACTACTCCTGACGGACAGAGGGGCGGTTTTTCTTTTTTCTTGCCATGTTCTGAATAATTTCTTATAAGAAAGCTCGTTTTCAGCTCCATCACTCTTTTTCGAAAGGAGTATCACATGAACATTCTTATTTTCGGACCCAACGGAAGCGGCAAGGGCACCCAGGGAGCGGTCGTTCAGAAAAAATACGGAGTTCCGCATATTGAAACGGGCGTTATATTCAGGCAGAATATCGCCGGCGGCACCGATCTCGGCATACGGGCAAAGGCCTTCATAGACAAGGGAGAACTGGTTCCTGACGATATCACCATCCCCATGATTCTGAACCGCATCAAGGAGCCCGATTGCGCAAGCGGGTGGCTTCTTGACGGTTTCCCCCGGAACCTGGCCCAGGCTGAGGCCATGTATGACGCGCTGTCGAAGGAGAATATCCCTCTTAATTATGTTATCGAAATCGAGCTGGACCGGGAAATAGCCAAGAACCGCATCATGGGCCGGCGTCTTTGCGCCAATGACAACAACCACCCCAACAACATCTATATCGACGCCATAAAGCCCGTTGAAAAGAACGGCACCTATGTCTGCCGTGTCTGCGGCGGCGAGCTGTCGACCCGTGCCGATGACCAGGACGAAAGCGCCATTGATAAACGTCACAATATTTACTATGATGCCCGGACGGGCACCACGGCGGCCATCAACTATTTCAAGGAACGTGTGGCCGTCATAGGTGTCAACGGCAGTCCGGGGGTTTCAGAAGTTTCAGAGGAGCTTCTGAAAAAGCTCGGATAGGGTGTCAAGCCCTGTTGCAGGTTTACAAAAGCCTTCCCTTTCGCCGGAAGGCTTTTTTACTCAAAGGCGCAGTATGGAAACTATAAGAAACTTCAGTATCATCGCCCATATCGACCATGGAAAATCGACTCTGGCCGACCGGATGATCCAGCACACGGGGCTCGCGGACACCCGGAGCTTCAGAGACCAGATGCTCGATACCATGGACATCGAGCGAGAGCGGGGTATTACCATCAAGAGCCAGGCAATCACCCTTCCCTACCTCGGGCGTGATGGGAAAAACTATACTCTCAATCTCATCGATACACCGGGACACGTGGATTTCTCCTATGAGGTGTCCCGATCCCTGGCTTCCTGCGAAGGGGTCCTCCTGCTTGTCGACGCGGCCCAGGGGATCCAGGCCCAGACCCTGGCAAACCTGTACCTGGCCATGGAGCATGACCTGGAGATCATTCCCGTCATAAACAAGATCGACCTTCCCGCAGCGGACGTGGAAAAGGTGATGGAACAGATCGACTCGGAACTCGGCCTCGACGCGTTCGGCAGCATCCCCTGTTCCGCCAAGGAAGGTATCGGTATCGAGGATATTTTCGAAGCCATCGTGACCCGCATTCCGCCTCCCCGGGGCGACAGCACCAGGCCCCTGTCCGCGCTTATTTTCGACGCCCAATACGATGCTTTCAGGGGGACCGTCGTCCACTGTCGTCTTTTCGATGGAACGATGCGGGCCGGCCAGACTGTCATGTTCATGCACAACAACACCGCCTACCGTGTCGAAGAGGTCGGTCGCTTCGGGCTGAACAGGGAAAAGAGGGACCGCCTCGAGGCGGGCGACGTCGGATATCTGCTCGCGGGTATCAAGACCGTTTCAGACGTATCCGTGGGCGATACCATCACCGATGAACAGCGCCCCTGCGCGGGACCGCTTCCGGGATTCAAGGAAGCCAGGCCGGTTGTATTCGCTTCCATCTATCCCATCGCCTCCGATGATTACGAGGAACTGGCGGTGGCCCTGGAAAAATACAAGCTCAATGATTCGTCATTTACCTACCAGAAGGATTCATCCGTGGCCCTCGGCCAGGGGTTCCGATGCGGTTTCCTGGGCCTGCTCCACCTGGATATCGTCCAGGAACGGCTGGAACGGGAGTATGACCTCTCCATTATCCTGTCCGTGCCCAGCGTCCGTTACCGGTTCACCCTCAAAGACGGTAAGACTGTTTTTATCGAAAACCCCGCCTATTATCCCGATCCCACCACCATCATCAGGACCGATGAACCCTACATCCGGGCGACCATGATGTTTCCCGAACGCTATCTGGGAGCGGTAATGAAGCTGTGTATAGACCGTCGGGGAGAAGATTCATCCATCAGTTATCCCAGTCCCGACAGGGTCGAATTGCGATTTGATCTTCCTCTGGCAAGCGTTATTTACGATTTCTACGACAACCTGAAATCCATAACCCAGGGATTCGGATCCTTTGATTACGACATCCTCGACTACCGTGAAAGCAGCCTGGTCCTCCTCGACATACTGGTGAACGGCGAAAAGGTGGACGCCCTCTCCCAGATCGTTCACCGCTCGAAGGCCCGTGAACGGGCCTTACTGGCCTGTGACCGTCTCAAGGAAGAGATACCCCGGCAGATGTTCAAGATAGCCATTCAGGGCGCCATCGGTGGTGAAATCATCGCCCGGTCGACCATATCGGCCTTCCGGAAAGACGTGACGGCAAAGTGCTACGGCGGAGACATTACCAGAAAGCGAAAACTTCTGGAAAAACAGAAGAAGGGGAAAAAGCGGATGAAAATGGTCGGTTCCGTATCGATTCCCCAGAGCGCCTTCGTGGCAATCCTCAAGTCCGACCAGGCTTGAGATTCTGTACCGTGACTTCCCCATCAGACGATACCGATCCGGAGAAAATCCCGTCGGATGACCCTTCCCCGCCCGCCGGGTTATACATCCATGTACCCTTCTGCGCGTCGCGATGCAGCTACTGCGGATTCTACTCCACAACGGACCGAAGCCGCCTGTCGTCGTACCGTGACTCCCTGAAGCGTGAGATGACCCTTACCGCCGGAGAGTTCGAGGCCTTCGACACATTCTACCTGGGTGGGGGAACACCGTCGGTACTCCGCCGGAGCGAACTCGAAGAGATGATCGAAGACTCATGGAAAGTCTTTCCCATGACCGACGGCTACGAGGCCACAATTGAAGCCAATCCCGGTGACGTGGACCGGGATTTCTGTTCTTTTCTCCGCGACACTCCCCTGAACCGGATCAATCTGGGCGTTCAGTCCTTCGATGACGACATCCTTGCCTATCTGGGGCGCCGACATCATGCCGGGGAGGCTCTGGCCGCCCTGGACGCGATGAGGGCGGCGGGACTCGGCAATATCGGTCTGGATCTGATCTACGGCGTGCCGGGTCAGTCCCTTGAATCTTGGATGGAAACGCTGAGGCGGGCCGCTGGAACGGAACCGGAACACCTGTCGTGCTACGAGCTTACGCCGGAGCCGGGCACTCCCGTCGGCGAAAGGTGTTCCTCCGGCGAAGACCGGCTTCCCGGGGAGGATCTGCGATTCCGGTTCTTCATGATCACCTCTGAATATCTTGAGTCCATGGGATATATCCATTACGAGGTGTCCAACTTCGCCCGGGGGGTTTCATTTCGTTCGCTGCACAACATGAAGTACTGGAACCACACCCCCTACCTCGGTCTCGGCCCGTCGGCCCATTCTTTTGCCGGTAACCGGCGCTGGTGGAACCACCCTTCCATTGGCCGCTACTGCTCTGATCTCGCGGACAACCGCCGGCCCGTTGAAGATATGGAAACGCTTGACGAAGACGATCTGCGCTTTGAATCAATCTTCCTGGGATTACGAACGGGAGAAGGGATTCCCCTGGACCTGCTGAACGTTCGGGAAGGCGATCCGGCGGGAGAACTCGGGAGCCCTGTCCTGGAGCGGTGCCTGGCCGGGCGTCTTCTCGAAATCAGCAACGGAAGGGTCCGTCCGACCCGCCGGGGTCTCGCGCTGGCTGATCGGCTGGCGGTACTTCTCTGACCCCCTCCCTTTCAACACGACAACTCCTTGCAGTCTTTGAATCTTACGTTATTTCGAGGACCGCTCAGGGCACCGTCACTTCGAGGACCGATCAAGGTACCGTCACTTTGAGGAGCGCGCACAGCACCGTCACTTCGGAGACCACTCACAGTACCGTCATTTCGAGGAACGCTTATATTCCGTCATTTCGAGGAGCGAAGCGACGAGAAATCTTTCTTTCGTACCGTCACGGTGAAAGATTTCTCCCTGCGGTCGAAATGACAGAGGGAGGCGGGCGAAATGACGGAGAAGAGCGGCCATAAGGACGGGAGGGAGCAGTCGTAAGAACGGAGAAGAACGGCCATAAGGACGGGAGGGGACAATCGTAAGGACGGGGGGGGGGACAGCCGTAAGAACGGGGGGGAGGGGGCGGAAAAATCAGGGGGAA
>JALOBE010000008.1 GCA_023228425.1 Syntrophales bacterium | reverse complement strand
GCGGGGATCGCCGTGATGGCGGCTTACAGCCTCTGCTCGGAATCCTGCACGTACCTGCAGGGATCCATGCTCGGCCTGGATCTCAAGTACCTGGGCATGCTTTACATGGGGGCTGTACTAGCTGCCGGCGGTCTCGGGAAGAACGCCGCCTGCGCGATCCTGCTGTCCCTGGGCTTGGGCGTGGAAGTCTTTTTACTCGGCTTCCAGGTCATGAACGGCGTTTACTGTCCCTATTGCCTCGCCTTCGCCGCCGTGGTCATCGTTCTCTTCGCAATGCATCTTGAGAGGATCAGGCCGTCGACGGCGATTCTCTTCGCCATAATCGGGTTATCCGTGTTCCTCTGCCTCTTTTCCGGGTCAGCGACGCCGGCCTACGCCGAAGAGACTCGGATACCCTCCTTCGGGAATGGCCCCGTCAGGGTGAGAATCTACACCGATTATTTCTGTCCTCCCTGCCGCTCGATGGAGCAGGAACTGGAGCCGATCGTCATCGACCTGGTCAGGCGGCGGATCGCCGCAGTCACCTTCGTAGATACGCCCGTCCACAGGGAAACGATCCTCTACGCGAAATGTTTCCTGGGAATGGTGACTGGGAGAAGAGATGTCTCCCAGATCCTCTGGGCGAGAGCCGCTCTCTTCAAGGCGGCGGAGAAAAATATCCGGAGCCTGCCGGACCTGGAAGCCTTCCTGGGCAAAAGGGGCCTGAAGTGCCGGTACGTCGATTCTTCCCAGGCCTTTGAAACCTTCGGCAAACATCTCAGGGATGACCGTATCGATTCCACACCATCCTGCGTAATCGAGGGGCCGGGCGGCAGGAAGAAATTCACCGGCGCACGGGAGATATTGAGGGCGCTGACCCGCCTGGGGGAAGGCGCATGAAAATAAACAACGTGTCTATAGTCTGGAGCACGGTCCGGAAGCTCTCCGGGTGGTCGAGTATTTGCCATTCGATGGCACACCGGGTTCGCCCCGGCAAGTGTCTCAATCGCACGAACATAATAAACATTATTATGCTGACTCAGGCGAAGGCCCGTACCGGATCATTTTCGGGGTTTTCCGGCGTGGAGAATATTCGACCGAAAAACCCCAACGGAGGGGAAAAATGGTCGAATACTCGACCATGCACGTCAGCCTTTAATTAAGGAAGGAGGTCCATTCATGAACCAAACGCCGATAATGCCCCGTTCACATCTTCAATCGTTCGTTTTGCCCGGCAGGCGCGCGAATCGGATTCTCAGGGAAGGTCTGGAGGTCACGATCGGTCACCATGCCGAGGCCGCAATCCTGCGGAAGTTTATCCACTGGACCGGCCGCCTCTGGGATTTCGACCAGTTCATGCACGAGGAACGTGCGCGCGGGGAACAGGAGTTCCAGGACGATCCGCCCGAAAGCGGCTGGATGGAAAAAACGGCGGACGATATCCTCAGCGAATCGATTCCGTCCTTGAGCAGGCATGCAATCAGGAAACATCTCAAGTCGCTCGTCCGGAAGGGATTTCTCTATGAGCGGGAAGACCCGGTGTATCCGTGGGAACACGAGCTCCAATACCGGGTGAATCTCTTCAAGCTCCGAAAGGCCCTGGCCAGGCGGGGATATCACCTGGATGAACGCGATTTCGGTTGAGTGATGAAACGACGGGACTGTCGACAAAACTTAAAAAGAACACCAAGGAGGTGTGCAAATGAATCTGGGACTGGATGTCGGGTACGGGGACGTGAAGGCCGTTTACCAGCGCGAGGGAATTCTGGAGATGCTCAAGTTCCCGACGGCGATCGCTTACGCGGAGCGGGAAGTCGGGGATCTGTCGGCCTTTACCGGGGGCGAGGAATACGAATACCGTGGCAGGAAATACCTCGTCGGCAGGGAAGCCCTGGTCGGTGCCTTTTCAACGCGGAGCTTCGAGTTCATGAAGAGGTACTCGCCCCTTTTCGTCTTCAAGGCGGTGAAGAAAATCCACCGGAAGACCGGTGAACTCGTCACGGACGTCGCCATGGGACTCCCCCTTTCCCATTACACGGACGTGAACCTGAAGGAACTCGTTCCCCTCCTGCAGCGGATCGAGGTGGGCCGCGAGGTCCTGGAATTGAACGCGCGGTTCTATCCCCAGGGTCTCGGGGTTCTCGCGGACTACCGGCTGTCCCAGGCGGGAGACGTCAACGCGCGGACGGACCATGACATGATCATTCTCGACATCGGGTTCAACACCGTGGACGTCATCGTGGTCGAGCGTGGACGGATCGTCAAGGGCGAATCCGACACCCTGGAGAGGCACGGGGTGTCGAAGATCTCCCTGGACCTTGCCAGGGGAATCAAGGTCCGGATGCAGCTTGATCTTTCCGAACAGGAATCGAAGGACGTGCTTAGCCAAGGCAGGATCCGGGTGTACGGCGCAGAACGGGATCTCTCCGAACTGGTCAGGGATTCGGCGGAGAAATATATTGACTGGCTGATCCAGGAAGTGCGCTCGAAGTGGACGGCAAGGATACAGCGCGCGGAGAAGGTCATCATCGCCGGCGGAGGCGCCTATTACCTCCAGGAGCACATCCCGAAGGAATACCTGCCGCTCGTTCACGTACCCGATCGCCCCGAGTATGCCAATGCGAGAGGTTTTCTGAAGGCGCTGGACGTGGAATCAAGGAAATGACCACAAAGCATGAAATCACCCTGAGGATCACCCTGACTGACGAGGAATTGATCCGGAAGATCCGCTCGATTTCCCAGCCGGACCGCGGGCGGGTGATACAGAGAGCCCTCAAAGTTTACTTCGATACGGTCGGCGGCAGGGAAGTTTACGAGATGCTCTCGAAGGAAGTGCCGGGCGCTATGCCGGGAAGAAGAGAAGACGCGCCGCCCCGTCGAGGCGCCCCGGACAAGCTGAAAGACGTTTTGGGTGATTTCTGATTTGGATTATGAAAGGTGATCAGTCGAATGAATCTCAAAACCATGAGCGACAGAAAAGAGGAATAAATGAGGTCGATGGGGCCGCTGGATAAGGAGGTCTTAAGATGAAGCGCACCATTCTAAGAATGCCGGCTGTGAAATTTGAATCAGGGCTTTCCCGGTCAACTCTCTACTTACGCATTTCACAAGGACCATGGACTCGGCCGGTGTCACTTGGCTCGCGGGCGGTCGGATGGCCTTCAGCCGAAGTGGAGGCACTGAACGCGGCGCGTATTGCAGGCAGAACCGATGAAGAAGTACGATCTCTGGTCCAAGAACTGGAAGCTGCCCGCAGGAACGCAAGGTAAGAGGGATGCCTGAAGTCAGACACATAAATTGTCCTGACTCATGCTTGACTCGACGTACACTGTCAAATTAAGTCTCGGTCAGATTATTGATTATTACCTTCAAATCCTTAACCCGGCTACGACTCGTGTTTCCGAGGAATTTATTGAAATCATTATGTTAGGGGAATGCTCTTGCATAGCAGCTTCCATTTCATAATGTGCAAATGAAGTCAAAAAAATTTTAATATATCACCGTCATCATTCTTCCATGCGTATTGTCGGCCGTTGCTATAAGCCAAAGCCAAGGAGGTTGATGAACCCCAGTTCCCCCGACAAGTTTGGCAGCGGGGGGCTAACATTATGATGCGCAGGATTTTCTCCGTTCATGGTCGCCTCCAGAAAAATTTCCCAAGCGCCTTTGCAGGGCTAAGGAACGAGAGACTGAAAATACCCGATCCACAAAGCTTCTGGCGGAGAAGCAGGCGGGGAGGCTTATACCGCAAGTTCGGGCAGCATCACAGGCAGGGCGCCGGGCGCATTTTCTGGACCATTTCTTTAATTTTGTGAGCAGAAAAATTGCATAATATTGTCGATTTTAAAAGGATAGCGTGATAATAAGTCCCTAATATGATAGGCCGATGAACAAGTTCCATCTTGTATGATCATGCTGGAGGGAAATATGGCTGGCTGACAGAACCCTGCTTCTTGATAAAAAGAGCGGGGTTTTTTTATACCGAATTGTCTGCCTGTCAATTTAGGCTAAATACCATCGAGGTCTCATGGAAAAAGTGAGGGCAAAACGAAGGTCAGTAAGTCAGCGCATCGGGGAAAAAGGCGAAGGTATATTTCGTATTTGGGGTACCGATAATCATCTTATTCCTCAAAAAACTGAGCGAGATTATGGCATCGATTTTTTCTGTCAAGTAATGGAACCTGTCGGATCATCCAGCGAAGAGATTACGGGAGCGGTTATTGGAACTCAAGTACGCAGCATTACGGGCAAGTCACGCCCCCGAGTTTTGGTCGATAAGACCGATATCGAAAGTGCTCTCCGCCTCAGTGTCCCATATTGTCTGATTGGAATTGATACTGATAACCAACATGTCCACCACTTATTTCTAGACGAACCCCTTCTCGAAGAGTTTTATTCATTTATTTGCTCGAAAAATGAGACAATGAGCCTACGGTTAGATAGATTTGAATTTGGCCCAGAGGCATTCAAGGCATCCCTTGCAAGAGCATGCTCGCCAGCTACTCAAAGCCGCTTGAAATTGATCAAGGTCAATCTCAAAATAACGTCAGACATTCCTGGAGCAGATCTCAAGATATATCAAACGCCAAGTACTGGATTAGCTATTGTAGACGTTCCCTGGATAACCCAGATTTTCAAGCTTCCGGCAGATAGACGCGAAGCAGCCGCTACAATGGTTTTTGAAGAAGGCAAATTTTCTAAATCGGTCATTTCACAAATTCCGATAAAAGAAATCTTTGCACCTGTTAAGTCTTTGGTAGACGGCCCAATCCTCTTTCGGGGTGCTTTTGAAGAGGAGGTAGAGCTATATGTAAGGCACCAGGGTAAACAGAAAACTGCCACCTTTGCCTTGCGGCGCATAGAGGACGAACGGGCATACGTTAGCGAGTCGGGTCTCATTTTAGTCATTTCCGACGCAAGACTCGATGGAGGAGTCTATAAACATTTCATGGATCTTCGGATTACCGCTTCAAATGCGGTTTCGCTAAGCAACTCATCTAAGACTTTGGATTTCTTAGAATTGCTTAATCCTGGTGCGGTTATCAATGAGGTTGGTCGAGAGGGCATCCCCATCGAACATTGGCTGGACTTACATCGTATTGGTCCGTTTGTATCAGCCATTGAAAAGGCATATAAATTTCTTGACCTCAATCTTTCTGAGGTCTTCTTGGCCGATCTCCAAAATGAAGAATTTGGAAAGACAATCACCCTTCTTGAGTCACTGATTGACGGAATTGAAATTCAACAAATCATGCCTGGCTTTGTTCTCGGACCAGCTGCCGGGACACCTCCAAAAAATGAATTATGGCGGCGTACTGCATTTCGAATTCCCATTGTAGCCAATTTAAAGAAACGAGCCGTCGAGACTTGGGTAGAGGGCACAGGAGATGTATATGTTTGCGAAGAGCCTAGCGTCATATGCGGTTTTCGGGCAACCAGTCAAGAGAGTTGGACATGCCTTCTTAGGGAGACACGTTACCAGATAGGACCCCATCCGGAAGTATGGGTAAGCAAGAATTGGCCTGCAATTCCCTTATTTAAGGAAAAACCAGAAGTTACCTGGACGTTTGGGAGTGGCATTGAACATCCGTTAGAAGGAGATATAAGGCCATTAGTTGATGATTAACTGGTTACATTCATTCACCAGATCCCTACTCATGTTTCGTCGGGCGGGAGGAAGCAATGGCAACCATTGACGACGTGATCACATGGGCTAACACCTTGCCAGCATGGCAGGGCGACGCCGTTCGACGCTTCCTGGTAGCGTGCGACGCACCAATCAGTGCTCAGGATTATTCGGAGATATTGACGTTAGCCAAAACAGACTTGAAGCTTACACCACCCCCGGAGAATATAACGCCGATTCCACCCGCTGCGGGCATGTTCTCAGGTGCTCCGGCAACGAGCGTCGCTGTCAAGCTGCTATCAATTTCCGATATCCGCGATGTCAACATCATCCACCCTGGCCAAACACAGCCTTTCTCCGAAAATGGCGTGACAGTTGTGTATGGTCGTAACGGCTCAGGCAAGTCAGGCTACTCCCGGATCCTGAAACTGGCTTGCCGGGCACGCGACAAAGACGAGCGTATTCTCCCGAATGTTTTTTCGACAGCACCAGCCGGAACACCGAGCGCGATTCTGAAAATTAAACAGGATGCCGAGACAAAGGATATCAGTTGGACACAGGGTAGCCCCGCAGATCCGATCCTGACCAATATAACCGTCTTTGATAGCCGCTGCGCGAGGGTCATCACGGATGACCGTAACGAGATCAGTTATCTTCCGTATGGGGCTGAAGTTTTTCAAAAATTGGCAGATGTCGTACTGAGGGTAAAGGCTGATTTAGAGGCAGAGGTTACGCCGCTTTTACCGGTCCAGGACTCAGGCGTGGTAGCGGGCACTCTATCAGCTACCTTTCTCGAATCCTTGTCGGAAACAACCAAGGATGAGATCATCCAAGCCGCGATCACATGGACACCTGTGGATGAAGAAGCATTGGCTAAGAGTGAAGAGCTGGCTCGTGCATCGGACGTAACAAAAGCAACTCAAGAAATCGCTAAACTTGAAAGGATAAAGAAGCGTGTCCTGGATGCTTCCAGCACCGTGTCAGGAATCGTATCCGCGTGTATGGATCTTACGAATCAAGAGTTCAGGAGGATTTTGCAAGAGTTAAGCGCCGCGCAACTCGCACATGAGACTGCTGTTGCCGAACGGAAGACGCCTGAACCACTGCCAGGAGTCGCGTCTACAAATCAATGGGAAATTCTTTATAAGGCAGCAAAGCAATACTCTGAGGAGATAGCCTATCCAGGCGAAGACTTTCCAAAAACAACGGACGCTGTCTGTGTGCTTTGTCAACAACCGCTCGGCGACGATGCAGTTGCTCGTTTTGTCCGTTTTAAGAAGTTCATGGAGGATGCCACAAGCACAGTGCTCGCGGCCAAGCGGGCTGCGCTGAAGTCGCTCCTTGACAAGGTTGAAGAAGTAGCTCCCCTGACGGGCCAGGCGCTCGATTCCATCGTCGATGAACTGGCCAGTCTGGATGTCAAGGCAGCAGATGCCCTACGAACCTATCACGCAGCAGTTCTTGCTCGCAAAGCCGCAGCAGTAGAGCTGCTTAAAGAAGGTACAGACCCAGATAAAGTACTGAAACTTCAAGATTGGCCTGAGTCAGTTGCGGCGTCACTGCAAGCAGTTGCGCAAAATCTCTCTCAAAAAGTAGTCGAAATTATAAATGCAGCAAAACCTGAAGAATACAAGAAACTCCTTACCAAAATAGCTGAACTCAAATCGCGCAAGGCTCTGAGTGCACGGAAATCCGACATAATCGCGTACGTTTCGAAAGCCCTCCGCAACGCAGTCCTGCGCCGAGCGGCTGCAACCCTTCGTACTCGTGAGATCACCAATCAAGGTAAAGCGATAATCTGCAAGAACCTAACGCCAGAGCTGGTAAGAGCTTTCAAGACGGAATTAGAAGCACTGGGAGCGATCCGGATGCCCGTATCGGTAAAGCCTTGCGGAGCTACCGGCGAGACATCACACGAGATGCTGCTGGAAGGCGGAAACGCGCTTGGGCGGACGCGCATGTCTCAAATCCTTAGTGAAGGTGAAGCGCGGGCCATCGCAATAGCAGGCTTCTTGTCGGAGCTTAAGCTTGCGCCACATGCAAATGCCATCGTGCTGGATGATCCGGTTTCCTCGCTAGATCATGTGTTCACTAGAAAAATCGCTGCACGGCTCGCCAGAGAAGGGCTGAAACGACAGGTCATCATCTTCACGCACAATATTGCCTTCCTGATGGAGTTAGAGGATGCGTGTATGGATCTGGCCAAGGCGGGTACCCCAGTTGCAGTCGCGGTGCATACGCTGCATCGGGGTGCCAAATCTTCTGGAATAACGGTGGATGGAGTGCCATGGCATGCCATGAAAGTCAATCAACGTGCTCACTACCTAGAGCAATTGGTTAACAAGATCAAATTATTGTATGAAGACAAAGTCTCTGAATACAACGAAAATGCGGCCCGTATCTATGGTCTGTTACGCGAAGCCTGGGAATCCTGTGTCGAGGACGATTTATTTTACAATGTGGTGTGCAGATACCGGAATAGTGTGCAGACGCTTAAGCTCATCCATGTCTCTATCGAGGACACTGACATCCACAGCATTGATCTCAACATGTCAAAAGCGAGCACATGGATGACGGGTCACGATAAATCAAAGATGCTGGACGATAATCGGCCTGCGCCTGATGAATTACTCGCGGACATCAAGGCGTTGCGAGATTTTTCGAAAAAGCTCATTGACCGCCGTAAGGAAACGGAGAAACGGCGCAAGGATCTTTTAAAGCCAGCGTTAGCATAAGCATACACCACCATACCGTGAAATAAAAAACCAAATGCCCTAGCGATCATAAATCGCCCCTGTCGCGTCCCCATCAGCACAGAGATTAACGGCCAGCAGGCAGCCGATCATCGAAAAAGTAAAGTTAAATAATAATTCCACATTTCATCTCGTCATCAATAAGTTGTTCCGAAAAGCGAATTCCATCTTTGTTTTGACGTCAAGTATCGAACCTAGGATTTTATTCTTAACGCAATTACCTAAACTTGTTGACTACGTCTGGAGGAAAGATATAAAATATAATGAGCGTGAAAAAGATCCAAAATTTGGGGGCATTTTTGGGGGTATTCATAAAAATCGAATAGCGAATTTTGAAGCATAAACAGTAATTTTGGCTTATTATTCGACTCCCGCCTCCACCAGAAATACACAATATTATCAACGAACTGCATTATCGGGGAGCCGCTTGGGGTACTTTGAGCGGCTCGAGCTGTATACTCTTCCACAAATATCGACCCGTCGTTGTGCGGGTCAAATAAATTGTAAAAGTTAGGATCTCTCCGTACAGATAGCTAGAAAAAGTGGCAGTCAGTTTTCTCTACCGGTGCCTTGTTCGACTCTTTCAATCTCTGTTGTCTGCTTCGTCCTTTTCCCTCCGGATCAGGTCGCGTGCACGCATGGGGTTATTGATTCCCGCAAAACTGACTTCGATCCCCCCTGTTCCTGCAGAGGCAATCTCGATGGTACCAAGTCCGAAAAGACGTTCGAGAATGCTTTGCTTGACATTGATGTTCCTGATGTCACGAACTCCGATCTCGTGAATCTTGCGCGAGATGATGCCGGCCTTGGACATCACCCGTTTGTTCGTCAGCGTGTAGACTTTGAAATTTCTGTCCAGCAGGGCGTACACGATGAACAACAGTCCAAGCCCGAACAGCGGGAGAAGAATGACGCCAAAAATGAAGTGACCGAGATAGTAGAGATAGGAAGGGTTGCCTTTCCACAGGTCGTTCTCGACCTGAAGTTTCGATTTCTTGGGTTGCGGGGGCGGGGGTGCCGCCGCCGCTTGTCTGTTCCTGCCGTCGAGAAACTCGCCACAATGCTTGCACTTGACCGCCGCGAGGAGAATAGCCTCGCCACAGAACGAGCATGCCTTTGTCTGATTCTGAGGCGGAGGTGGAGAAGCAGTAGGTGCTGTGGGTTGTGGATCTGGGAGTGTGATTGCCCTATTGCACGAAGGACAGTTGATCTGCTGGCCGAGTATTTCCTCCGGTGCTTCCAGGGACTGTTTGCAGTGCGGGCAGTTAAATCTGAAGCCAGCCATGACCCGATCCTTTCTTCTTCATTCCGGTGTCGAACATTGCATGGGCGAACCCTCATAAGACCTGCGATTGTTTTTTCCTGTCCGTATATGCCGCCGTTGAATATATGCAATGAACCGTGATACTGTCAATTATTCCGAGTATCCATGGCATTCTTCATAATTTATTCAGGGGTTTATCCAGATCCTCATAAGACCCCTGGTTACAGGGCATCCATCGGGCTACATACTGCGGATGAACCCCGGTTCAGAGCATGAGTATAGACCATGGTGGTCTTTACATCTTCATGCCCCCAAAACTCCTGCCCTGATGGGTCGGCGGCGGTATCTTATGCGATTGGCGCGGCTTGATTTGTCTGTGGTTGTATCGCCAGCGCCGTTGTCGTTATCGGTTTTGGCAAGAATGTGAATGCTTTGCAGATTTAGGAAAATCTATGGCAAAAATGGAAGGGGATTGCAAGGTGTTTTTAAGAATCCTGGAGGGATATCGCTCAAACAGTTCTAACCGCATTCAATCGCTTTGCCCGAATGCTCATGGTGCGGCTTTGTCTTTGAAGTGGCATGTAACAGATGACGAAGAAAATCTCACTTCAAGACGCAACAAATACCCCTCCCGTCCCGAAAAACACCACCCTCCTGCATGTTTCACCCCGTATCATTGTTCCCCTGAACGTCATCACTCTACCGACTCCCTCGCACAGTCAAACATTTTCAGTATAACCTCCGCCCATCGACCGGCTGGAAGGATTTCGGTCCAGCGGGCACGGCATGTATCAGCGGGTGATGGTGTCGGTGCTGTGCAGGCGCACTTCGGTTCCAGCCTGGGCCTATTGGATGCCATGCCCGCTTTACGCGGAAAGAGTCGCCAGTGGTTACGTCCGTGAGCCGATCTTTGCGGCTTTATCCGGACGAAAGCGTTTGACAATCGGCCCCTGCCTGAATATATTAGAAGATATTTTAAGTTGGGAAAGTTGTGTCCAGCATCCCCGTTACCGCCTCTGGCGTGGCAAGCAAACCAAACGCCCATGAAAAACTGGAGAGATAGACGAGATGGAAGATCGTTGGTTATCAGTAGACGAGATAAGTAAATACTTGGGTATCAGCAACGACACCGTGTACCGCTGGATCGACAGGCATGCGATGCCCGCCCATCGCATGGGCCGTCTCTGGAAGTTCAAGAAGGAACAGGTCGATGCTTGGGTGGAGACCGGCGGTGCGGCGGACAAAAGCAGGCAGGATCAGGCTGGGTGAGCAGAAAAAACGGAAATAGCAATTCAGTTGGTCCGGACATCGGGATCCTTCCCGGGCATCTCTGGGAGGCGGCCAATATCCTGCGTGGACCTGTGGACGCAGCCGATTTCAAGACCTACATCTTCCCCCTGCTGTTCTACAAGCGCCTGTGCGACGTCTATGACGAGGAACTGGCCGATGCGCTGGAAGAATCCGGCGGCGATCAGGAATATGCCGCGCTGCCCGAACAGCACCGCTTCCAGATTCCGGCCGGGGCGCATTGGAAAAAGACCCGCACCAGGGTCAGGAACGTGGGCAAAGCCATCCAGGATGCCCTGCGATCCATCGAAAAAGCCAATCCCGACACTCTGTATGGAGTCTTCGGTGATGCTCAGTGGACCAACAAGGACCGCCTGCCGGATCACATGCTGCGCGAGCTGATCGAACATTTCAGCTCGCAGACGCTTTCACTCTCCAACTGCCCGGAAGATGAGCTGGGCATAGGCTATGAATTTCTGATCAAAAAGTTTGCCGACGATTCCGGCCATACTGCTGCAGAGTTCTATACCAACCGCACCGTGGTTCATCTGATGACCGAGATGCTCGAACCCAAACCGGGTGAGTCGATCTATGATCCCACCTGCGGTTCTGCGGGCATGCTGCTTTCCGCCGTCGCTCACCTGAAGCGGCAGAATAAGGAGTGGCGGAACCTGCGGCTGTTCGGCCAGGAGCGTAATCTGCTTACCTCGGCCATCGGACGTATGAACCTGTTCCTGCACGGCATCGAGGACTTCCGCATTGTCCGGGGCGATACCCTGGCCAATCCCGTTTTTGTCGAAGGTGATCGGCTCATGCAGTTCGATGTAGTCCTGGCCAATCCGCCGTACTCCATCAAGCAGTGGGACCGCGATGCCTGGTCTGCTGATCCGTGGGGACGGAACATCTATGGCACCCCACCCCAGGGCCGCGCCGATTATGCCTTCTGGCAGCATATCATCAGAAGCATGAAGGCCGGAAGCGGCCGCTGCGCCATCTTGTTTCCCAACGGTGTCCTTTTCCGAAACGAAGAGTCGGCCATGCGCGAGAAGCTGGTCGCCCATGATGTGGTGGAGTGTGTGCTGGGTCTTGGCCCCAACCTCTTTTACAACTCGCCGATGGAAGCTTGTGTCGTCATCTGCCGCATGAACAAGCCCAGGGAGCGCAGGAACAAAGTACTTTTCATCAATGCGGTGAACGAGGTGACCCGAGAGCGGGCACAGAGTTTCCTTACCGGGGATCACATCCAGCGCATTGTCTCTGCCTACCGGACTTTCGGTGACGAGGATGGTTTCGCCCGGGTGGTCAGCAAAGATGAGATCCGTGAGAAAGGCAGCAACCTCAGCATCCCGCTATATGTACGGGCGGAAACGACTGCAGTGTATCGGGTGGCGGAGGAACAAGCGCTATATGGAAAAACCAGCCTCAAGCAGGCCATCGCAGACTGGCAGAAAAGTTCAATGGCCTTGCGGAAGTCGATGGATGAGCTTTTCGAAGTGCTTGAGCAACAGACAGATCATTTCAGTGGTGCCAGGAAAATGATTCAGGACCAAGTTCCTGACGCCGGGAAATTGATCGTGGCCTCCGGCGGAAAAGGGTCTCGAACACGAAAGCGGAGAAAGGAATGAGCGAACTGACTAAAAACAATCACGGCCCGGACTACGCGCACCTTCTCGCCGAGGTGAAAGAGCGCGTTCGTTCGGCCCAGTACACCGCGCTGAAAGCGGTCAATACCGAACTGGTCGGGTTGTATTGGGATATCGGGCGGATGATTGTGGAACGACAGACAGACGCCGAGCATGGCACAGCCATCGCCGAACAGTTGTCCAATGACCTGCGGACGGAGTTTCCAGGAATCAGAGGTTTTTCTCGGCGCAATGTTTTCTACATGCGGGAGTTTTACCTGCTTTACTGCGATGACAAGCGAGTGCAACCACTGGTTGCACAAATCGGCTGGACTCATAATCTGGTGATATTTCAACGCTGCAAAGACCCCCTGGAACGTGAATTCTATATCCGCATGACCCGCAAATTCGGCTGGTCCAGGAACGTCCTTGTCCACCAGATTGACAATCAGAGCTATGGAAAATCCCTGCTCGGCCAGACCAATTTCGACCAGACACTGACGCCCAGGCTGCGCGCCCAGGCCAAGCTGGCGGTGAAGGATGAATACACCTTCGATTTCCTGGAACTGGGCGAGGAACACAGCGAACGGGAGCTGGAACGGGCGCTCATTGCCCGGATTGAGGATTTTCTGCGGGCCATGGGCGGCATGTTCGCCTTTATGGGAAGCCAGTACCGGCTGGAGATCGATGGCAAAGAGTTTTTTATCGATCTCTTGCTGTTTCATCGGCGCCTGCGCTGCCTTGTCGCCATTGAATTGAAAGTCGGTGAATTCCTGCCGGAGTTTGTCGGCAAGATGCAGTTTTACCTGACCGCGCTGGACCGGCAGGTTCGTCAGGAAGACGAAAACTCTTCCATCGGCATCATTCTATGCAAAGAAAAGAGCCGCACCATTGTAGAATACGCCCTGCATAACAGCCGCAAGCCCATCGGCGTGGCAACTTACAAAATCACCCGCACACTGCCCAGGGAGCTAAAGGGCCAACTCCCCCGGCCGGAAGAGATCGCAGCCTTGCTAGAGGGGATTGAAGAATGATGAAGAGAATCAATGTACTAAAAAACACCAACGAGCATCCCTTGGTGGCCAGTTGCATTTTTCACTACGAGTTCGAATTCATCCATCCCTTTGCCGACGGCAACGACCGCATGGGGTCGGTTGCGGCAAACCTTGATTCTCCGGCATTGGAAGCCGCTCCTTTTGTCGAGTTCATGTTGGTGCGTTACACGATACCGTGCGCGAAGCTGTGTCGACCGACCATGTAGGCGACCAAGTAGCGGCATTGACCCGTGCGATTGGGAGCGGCGAACCGGGCAGTAACGATTTGATGTAGGCCTTGGATTTGTCCCACCGCCCTACGTTCCGGAACAACTACCTCAATCCGGCCCTGGAAGATGAATGGATCGAACGCACACAACCGGATTCCCCGCGCAGCCCTACTCAGCGCTATCGGTTGACCGGTACATGCCGACGAGCAGCAGAGGGATGCTTGCGACAAACTCGCGGCATGGCTTGTGACAATCGGGCCGTGGCATATCAGATCGATGGAGATAGTGACAAGAGATGGTACCGGACGGTGAACAAGATGAGCTGCGGCTGCGCGAGGAGAACGCCCGCCTCAAGGAACTACTGACCCGGCACGGTATCGCCTGGGAAGAACCGGCCATCCCTGAACCAGTCCCCGTCCCAACCGAATCCGCATCATCCCCAACCCATTTCACCACCGATGACAAAATTGCCCTGTTCCGCCGCCTGTTCCGTGGACGCGAGGATGTCTATCCCCAGCGCTGGGAGTCGGCCAAGGGCACATCGGGCTATTCACCGGCCTGTAGCAATAAGTGGAAGCCCGGCGTCTGCCATAAACCCAGGGTGAAATGTGGCGACTGCAACCAGCGGCAATTGTTGCCGGTGACCGATCAGGTGATCTATGACCATTTGGCCGGGAAGCAGACCATCGGCGTCTATCCGCTCCTGCGTGATGACAGTTGCTACTTTCTGGCGGCTGACTTCGATGAGGCCGACTGGCGGGAGGATGCCCAGGCTTTCATGCAATCCTGCCGGGAGCTCGGCATTCCGGCGGCGCTGGAGATTTCCCGCTCCGGCAACGGTGCTCACGCCTGGATCTTTTGTGCCGAGCCGGTTCCGGCCCGCGAGGCCCGGCAACTCGGGGCCGCTTTGATCAGCCACACCTGCAACCGCACCCGGCAATTGTCACTGGCCGGCTACGACCGCTTGTTTCCCAATCAGGACACCATGCCCAAAGGCGGCTTCGGCAACCTGATCGCGCTGCCCCTGCAGAAACAGCCGAGAGAATCAGGGCGCAGCGTGTTCGTCGATGAACACCTGCAACCCTATTCAGACCAGTGGGCTTTTCTTGCATCCATTCGTCCCATATCCCGGCGGGACTTGGAAGACGCCATTTTGCGGGCCAGTGGCGGCCGTCATCCCCTGGATGTGGCCTTTGCCGCTGAGGAAGAGGAAAGCAAACCCTGGCAACGTCAATCGCCTGTGCCCGCCCGGATTGCCGGTCCACTACCGGAATCACTGAGCCTGGTGCTGGCTAACCAGATTTTCATCGCCAAGGCCGATCTGCCACAGCCACTGGCCAACCGCCTGATCCGACTCGCCGCCTTCCAAAATCCGGAGTTCTACAAGACCCAAGCCATGCGTCTGCCGGTGTGGAACAAGCCGCGCATCATCGGCTGTGCCGAGAATTTTCCCCGGCATATCGGCCTACCGCGAGGCTGCCTCGATGCGGCGCTCGACCTGTTACAGGAGAATGACATCCGTCCGGTGCTACAGGATGAGCGCCTTTTGGGACGGAAGGTGACGGCCAAGTTCACCGGCACCTTACGCAGGGACCAGAAAGCAGCGGTGCGGGAGATGCTCAAACACGAGGTCGGCGTACTCTGCGCTCCGACAGCCTTCGGAAAGACCGTTACCGCCTCAGTCCTGATCGCCCGGCGCAAGGTCAGCACGCTGGTGCTGGTCCATCGCACCGCACTGCTGCGCCAGTGGCAGGAGCGGTTGACTGGATTTCTTGAGTTCCCGAAAGGAAGCTTGGGTGTCATCGGCGGCGGCAAGAAGAAACCGTCCGGCAAGATCGACATCGCGGTCATGCAGTCTCTTGCCCGTCGGGAGGATCTTGGCGAACTGCTCGACCAGTATGGACAGATCATCATCGACGAATGCCATCACCTGTCGGCCTTTTCCTTCGAGGCAATCCTCAAACAGGCCAAGTCGAAATTCGTGGTGGGCCTGACCGCCACCCCGATACGCCGCGACGGGCATCAGCCGATCATCTTCATGCAGTGCGGGCCGATTCGCCACAGTGCCGCCAGACCGGAAACCGCCCCGGCGCAACTGGAGGTATGGCCGAAGGTGCTACCCGCGCCGGAGATCCCGCCGGATTCACCGATCCAGGATGTGTTCCGCATCCTTACCAACGATGCGACCCGCAACCGCCGCATCGTCGGGGATGTACTGGCCGCCTGCCGCGAAGGGCGAAAGGTGCTGGTGCTTACCGAGCGTACAGGACATCTGCCGCTGTTGCGGGAGGCGTTGGGGGATGGGGTCGAACACTGCTTTGTCCTGCATGGCCGCTTGTCGAAAAAACAGCGAACAGCTGTGTTTGCCGAGCTGGAGGAATTGGACGAGTCGGCACCGAGGGTACTACTTGCCACAGGCCGCCTGATTGGCGAAGGATTCGACCATCCGCCGCTCGATACGCTGGTGCTGGCTATGCCGATCTCCTGGAAGGGAACCTTGCAGCAATACGCAGGACGTCTGCACCGGGAACACGCCGACAAGCAGGATGTGCGCATCTACGATTACGCCGAGACAGATCAGCCACAGCTCAACCGCATGTGGGACAAACGCCGGCGCGGCTATAGGGCCATGGGATACGAGATCAAACCGATGGAAACCGTTATTTTAGGAACAGGCGCGAACCTAAAAAACAGACGGCCGCTATTGTAAGCTCGCAGCTCCATCTCCAGCAGAAACCGCCAGACCGGCACGACCTGGATGGTGCCGAAGCCCACGGTGATGATTTCATCGGTACGCCGGGTCGACGCATCCTTCATCCGACTGTTCCTTCGCGCCGGAGAACATTTTTCTTTCATGCTTTCATCCTGTCCGGTTGTGGACGAGATCGTTGATCTCCGTCATAACGGAATCCACAGGAAAACCATACTGTTCTGCCGCTTCCCGGAGGGTGAGAAACAGCCCCCGGCAGCAGACGCAGACCCCCAATTCCGCCTCCAGTCGCTTGAAGATTCTCTCCGTTTCCCGGTGCCGGCTGATGATGTCCAGGATCGTCATCTCAGGCGTGATGATGTCTGCCCTCTCTGCCGCCCTTTGCCCTGGCCGGGTCTCCGGGTTCTTTTCGTCGTTCATCTCAGCGCCTCCCGGATCGCCCGGGGGATGTGCCCGATCATCTCCCCGACCTGGGTGGCCGGTGTGGGCCGGGCATGGTGTCCCGCGAGCCGGTTGCTTCGCAGGGCCGCCACGGCCGCATCCCGAAGGTTCATCCCTCCCTCGATGAGTGCGGAGACGATGCCGGTCACGGTATCGCCGGTTCCCCCTATGGCCTCCATCGCCTCTTCCGAGGGGTGGTCAACGGTGGCGAGGATTCCGCTTTCATCGGCCAGATAATCCCGTTCCCCCTTGACAAGCAGGTACCGGGCCGCGTTGCGGTGCAGGTAGGCCCGGGCGATGAGGTCCGGGACGCGGCAGTTTTCGTGGAGAATGAAGCCTCGGGTGTAGAAGGGATGGGGCGCCTCCTCGTCGGCCAGAAAGGCCAACTCCCCCACATCGGGGGTGAAGAGGTCGTAGAACGGGGCCGCTCCGCTCATCTTGGCCGCATACATGAAGCCGGCATCGGCGATCAACCGAGGTTTCGGGTCCAAGGTCCCGAGCAACGCTTGCAGGCACCTGTGCCAATGGACGATGGGCTGGAGATAATGGAAGACGATGGTTTGAAAATGGGTACGGGACAAGGTCTCGATGAGATGGGCGTAGAGGCTGCGGCTGCCCTTGCCCGTTCCCGTATCGCCCGCCAGATAGGCGTAGGGCATAGGCCGGCCGAGAGCCTCGGCCGTCTTCACTGCCGCCGCGAGCAGGGCCGGCGTGCCCCGATGGACGGCTACGCTCTCCCCTCCGATCCGCACCTGTTCATCCTGGAGGCAGACTTTTCCTTCGGTCAACGGAAAGTCGTTGGCCGGCACGGTTCCCACTACACAGAGCATCGGCGTCTGACCTCCTCGTAAGCGAGTTGCAGTGCGTAACCGCAGAGGGTGTGTCCGATTTTCCGGGGGCTGGGAGCGGAAGCGAGGTGTTTTCCCACCATCGAGGCGGCCAGAAAGGGCACGTCGGGACAACCGCCGCCGGAGATGTTGACGATCGTCAGGCTTTCCTTGTCCACGGTCAGCTTCATGTTGGCCGCCCGGACCATGAGGTGTCTGCCGAAATCCTTGGTTTGGAAGAGATTCACGGGCTGGAGTAACGGACCGGTCACCGGGACAAGGCTCAGGGGCGGCAGTCCCGCCTCGGTGAGGATTCTGAGTATCCGCAATTCCTCGATCAGGGGGAATTCGATGACCAGATCGCACCCCTGGCGGATCTCCGGCGGCGGCCCCATGACCCGGATCTCCCGACCGTCTTGCTTCAACAGGTTTTCCGCCTGAATCACCTCGCTGGTGTTTTCAAACACCAGAATCCCCCGGTCTGCCTGAGAGGCATGCCCGGGAGATTTCCCCTCGACGTCCTTGGCTTTTCGCAAACCGAACAGATTCAGCATGGCTATTCCTTGTTGATCACGATACGGAAGACGCCCTCTTCCTCATTGATCCCGGCCACGACCCAGCCCTTGCTCGCCGCGGCCCGGGACACGTTTTCCCTGGAGGCCTCGTTGTCCACCAGAACGATCATCTCACTTGCTTCGCCCGACTTGATGGCATCAAGAGTCATCAGCACCGGCTGAGGACAGGAAAGGCCGCGGGCATCGATGGTTTTACTCATTGTGTTTCCTCCTTCTTAGGCGATTTTGGTTTTCATGGTAAAGCCGATGAACAGACAGACCGCGAAGCCCGTGATCACCGCCGGGATGCCGTAGGGACCAATGCCGGTCGCCGAACTGGCCAGGCCGAAGTTATGGGCGATCCCGGCCCCGACGATCATGCCCAGAACAAACACGGCAGCGTCTCCGTCCCCCTCGCCGGCCAGAAAGAGCTGACGGCCCGGACAGCCGCCGGCCAGGCAGAAGGCCAGGCCCGAGAGGGCCATGCCCAGAAAGTTCCAGAGGTGCATCGTGTGGGCAATGGGCTGACCCTCGAAACCGGGCCTGAACTGCCCGAGGATGAAATTGACCGCGAAGGCGGTAACGATCAGGGCGATGAACCCGGACAGGAGGTGCATCTGCCGGAAGAGGACGAAATCCCGAATGGCGCCCATGGTGCAGAAGCGGCTTCGCTGGGCGAGAAAGCCGATGAGAAGCCCCACAACGAGCGAGATCGCCAGTGGTGCGTGCATCGAGCCCGGTCCCTTGAGGCTGTAAAAAAGGATCCCGCTTTTGGGCTCTCCGCTGATCTGGGGAAAGAGCAGCAGGAGTGCGAGCAGCCCCAGCATGAACAGGGGCAGCATCCATCCCGCCGCGGCATGGGTCTTCTGGGTCCTTCCCAGGTTGTACCCCCCTTTCAGAAAGAGTGTACCGATCCAGATGCCGAAGATGAGGCCTCCGAGCCCCAGGATGGCGTTCCCGTCGCCGCCGGCCAGTCGCAGGGCCGCCCGCCAGGGGCAGCCAAGAAAGACCAGGGCTCCGATCATGGCGAAGATCCCGAGGAAGAAACGCACGATCGGCGCGGAGCCGACCCGAGGCTTGAATTCCTTGAACAGATAGGCCGCTATCAGCGACCCGAGGACGAAGCCGATGATTTCGGGCCGGATGTATTGCACCACATCGGCCCGGTGCAGTCCCAACGCCCCGGCGATATCCCGTTCGAAGCAGGCCACACAGACCCCCATGTTACCGGGATTCCCCCATTTCTGAAGCAACGGCGCCAAGATGCCGATGACGGTGCCCGCACCGATGATGCCCAACGCTCCGGCGAAGATGTTCTTAACACCCTTCATGGAAATACCTCCTCCTGTGATGTGATGCCCCCCGGACCCGCCGGACTGTCGTCGGACAAAAGCTGTCTTGCGGATTGAGTGTTGAAAGCGGCAGAGCATGTTCGCGTCACAATCCCCGGAGCCGGTCGCGGCAAATCGGAACCCGCCGCAGGTACAAAGGACAGGGCGCCGCAAAGGAAACGGCGGAGACGCTTTCCGGGGTTATGGTTGATGCTGTCGTGTGATGGGAACAAAGCTGCCACCTGACCGTGCCGTGCCGTTATCTCAACGGCACGACCTTCAGGGGGCTAAAGGACAAGCAGGGGAGAAACGGCGGGACGACGTCTTCCGGAGAACCGCCCGGGTTCTCTGGCATCGCCTCATATTAAGGGTGTGAAAATAAGCAATCTGTGAATCACTGATCCTACCCCAAATGTGTCGTCTTGGAGGTTACCGAATTCTCTCTAAATTTTTTGCACCATATAAGTAAAATGATCATGTGTCAACAAAGATGTTGGCAAATATTGCGTCCCATCTCAGAAGCACGTAAACCATCCGGGTTATAGGGTACCATCACAGGGGTGACCTTCAAGCGACTGACCCGGTCCTCCCACCGTCGCACACCGGCAGACAAAGGTGATGGAACTTTTCAAGACCTGCCGACGGTCTTCCCAGCTACCAGCTGCGCAGCCAGCTCAAGGGCGTCCACCGGCCAGAGGCACTCGGGCCTCGGACGGTGGACGCCGGGACGCCCGGCTTTGGGACGGCAGTTGAGAATCCGGTCGACCCATCGGCTGGGTATGGCATCCAGGCCATATACAGCACCCACAAGCGCCCCGCAGATCGCCGCGTTGGTGTCGGTGTCTCCGCCGTGCATGACGGTGCCGACGACGGCCTCTTCCAGGTTCGGTGCATGCAGGAGCTGCCACAGGGCGTTGCGGAATGCCGTCAGGACCCATCCCTGCCGGTGGACATAGTCGGCGGGTGGGGCTTCGGCGGCGCCTCGGACCGCCTCCAGGAGGCTCGCATCCACCCCCATATCTTCAGCCCAGGTTACGATCCGCTCGTATAGATTTCGGCCGTTGCATCCCAGACGGACGGCCTGTGCAATCGCCATTGTGAACAATGCGTTGGCTTGCTGACAAACCGGATGGGGATGGGTGATCGCCCCATCTTGTCGCGCCCACTCGGCGACATGTTCCAAGGCATGATTGGCTCCGAAAATACCCAGCGGGCTGATCCGCATCATCGCCCCATTGGCCTGACTGTCACGATCGACAGCCCCCCGCAGACCTTTGAAAATGGTCTTGCCGCAATCGCAGGGATCGGAATCCAGCCAGAACAGGTAAGCCTTCCTGGCTTCCCCGGGATCATACCGCCCCCGATCCACCAGCATGCGGGCCAGCAACAGCGCCATCTCTGAATCATCGGTCGGTTGACCGGCAATTGTGTTCCAGGTTCCTCCACCGGAAAGTTCCCGGACACCGTCGGGATATTCCTGTCGAATCTGTTCGGGTGTTTGGAACTCAACCAGGCTTCCCAACGCATCACCGGCGAGCTGTCCGAGGAGACAGCCCCGTGCTCGTTCCACCATTCCTTCCCGATGCGACGCTCGAATCATCAAACCTCCCACAGATGCCTGCTTTTCAGGTCGTCACAAGAACGGCCCGGATATGCCACCACAAGCGTGGAATAACCCGTCGATACGTCTGTCACACACACGTTCGGCTCTTTCGTTGCTGATCACCCCTCTGTGCCGATGTAAGAGAGACACTTCCCCACCAAATGCGAAAGACGCGATCCCAAGTAAAGTCAGCCGCAAATTCAGAGCTTGCCACGATTGTTTCATCCTTGTGTTTTCTCAGTGCCGGCTAACGCCCCGCATACCCGGTTGGCAATGGAACGCAGCAGAATTGCCAGTCCGAACGGTATCGAAACGAGAACCCCGGGAGGCCGGGATACCTGGAGCATGTCGTCGCGTCCTGTTCTGCCGGGGAGTCATTCCCTGAAGTTTATCTGTGAATGGGGATAGAGGCGCAGCAGGAGCGCCCTGATTTCTTCCCTGTCACCTCCATCAACGAGCTCAACCATGGTGATCGCCCTTCCTTCGTCGTCGAACCCCTCCTGCCATGACACCACATACCCGGGAACCTCCACGAACATGCATCCCCCGACACCACAGCAGGAATTGTCGACGACACCGACGCCGACGGCATAGAGGACGTCCCGGTCGCCGAAACGTAACCGCTTCTCTTCAAGGCAGACAACGTACCCTGAAATCGACCGTATCTCGCATCCGATGTCCTTATGAACGTAGGACTCCATGCCCGGCACCCTCCTGTGAAGACCCTTGAAAAACTGTCGATTGTGTCATTTCGACCACGGGAAGACTGAAACAGCGACCGGCGTTCAGAACAGCCTGCCCACATCCTGTACTCTTTGACGGGCCTCCGCCACCATTGTTTCAAGAAGCTCCTCGCAGGGAAGGACATCATGAACGAGACCGATGGATTGTCCGACCATCAGGGGTGACTTGTCTACGTCCCCCTCTTCCCAGGCCTGGCTCATACGGTCGCCGGAAATCAGCGGATAGAGGTCCTCAAAGGTTCCTCCCCGCTTTTCGATCTCACTGATTTCCCTGACCACCTGGTTCTTGAGGGCCCTGCCTTGCAGGTTAAGGCTCTTGCAGATAAGGGTGGTCTCGTTTTCCTGGCGCTTGACGATCTCCTGCTTGATGTTGTCGTGCACGTGGCACTCCCGGGTGGCAATGAAGCGGGTTGCCATCATCACTCCCCCGGCCCCCAACATCAGAGCGGCCGCGAGGGACCGTCCGTTCGCGATGCCTCCCACGGTCACCACGGGAATCTTGACAGATTCCACGATGCGCGGCGTGAGGACCATGGTGGTGACGTCATCGTCGAGGGGATGCCCTCCTTCCTCAATGCCGGCGGCGTAAACGCCGTCATAGCCGACTTTTTCCACGTGTCTCGCGTGACGTACGGAACCCACCTTGTGAAAGATCTTCACACCCGCCTTTTTCAGCCTGTCTATCTGATCGAGTCCCACCGCCTTGTCCAGGGGCATGCCTGAAACCTCTATGCCGGCAACCTGCTCCTCGGCACAGACCTTCAGGTAGATCATGTGGTGTTCGGCGGTGATCCGCACCGAGGGAAGAATCGTGATCCCTACCATGAATGGTTTGTCCGTCAACTTCCGCGTTTCTTCTATGGCGGCGCGAAACTCCGCCTCGCTCTCATAATTCCCGGCTGTGAGGTTTCCCATGCCCCCGGCGTTGGAAATGGCGGCACAGAGCACCGGCTTGGCGACCCATTGCATTGCCCCGCAGATTACGGGGTACTTGATTCCAAACATTTCCGTTATCGCTGTTTTCATGCCAACTCCTTGCATTGTCGTAGTTATCGTCCATCGGTTCCTTCATCGACCATGGATCACACCACTCCTTTGACGTCCTTCCCTCAGATCAACACGGCGCAATCCTCCAGGGGATAGGCCGCGCAGGAATGGATGTAGCCGAATTGCCGGTCTGATTTTCTGATCGGTGTTCCCCGGGGCTGGAAGACCGTTCCTGAAAGAAGTTTCAGTCGGCACAGGCTGCACTCGCCGGACCGGCAGAGGCTCGGTACCGGAATTCCGTTTTTTTCCAGCGTCGTAAGAATCGATTCAGTCGCCGGCGCCCGTATCGTGGCGGTTTTCACTCCCCCCACGGACAGCGAAAAGACGGCATCTTTCTTCACTTCTTCCGGCCACCCCGGCTGCTCCCAGACCTGGAGCGGCGGGCCGGACATTTCACGGCGGACGGATCGCCGGGGGATTCCCATCGCCTCGAGTTCGGGGAGGCAGAAATCATACATCCCCTGGGGTCCGCATATGAAAAAGGTCGCGTCATGCAGGGTTTTCATCTCTTCTTTCACAACGCTCCCGGTAATGAAGCCGCGTCTCCCGTCGTATTGTTCATCAGGATTTTCAATGACCGGAACGTAATGAATGTTGGCCGATACCGCGGCAATTCGCTCGATCTCTTCCCCGAAAATGATATCCGTTGAATCGCGGTTTCCGTAAAAGAGGAACACCCTGCGGTCAAGTCCCCGGTCGTAAATCTCACGGATCATGCTCATGAACGGTGTGATGCCGCTTCCCCCGGCAATGAAGGCCACCACAGGCCGGTGTATAATGGGATTGTAGTAGAAGGTGCCCACCGGACCGGAAGTTTCTATCAGGTCGCCGATTTGGATGGTGTCAAGCAAGTGGTTTGACACAAGCCCCTCTTCAACCCGACGGATCGTAACGTCGTACCAGGCCGTCTGGTTTGGGGGCGAGGAGATGCTGTAGGGCCGGGCTGTTCTGATCTTCCCGATAGTAAGAAAGAGCGTGACATACTGACCGGCAAGAAAGGGCGGGAGTTGACCGTCGGCCGGGATGAGCCTGAAGGTCGCGGTGGAGGAAGTTTCCTGAATGATCTCCCTCACTCTGAGGGTCATGCGCGGTGGATGGAGAGCGTTGATATACCTGGCTACCTCACCCCGTTCAAGGCTGTAGTCACTTCCGAAGCGCCTGGACAGTTCGATTTCTTTCAGAACCTCTTCGTAGCAGTCCATCTGTGGTGCCAGTTCATCATTCATGGCGCGTTCCTCCCCCCTTTCATTTCTTTTATAACGGCCCTGGCCGCCGCGGCACCTGATTCCAACGTCGGCTGGAAGCCCGGATACCCCATCCACGCACCGGCACCGTGCAGCCCCTTCAGGTGGCTTCGGGGCGGGACAAACATGGTAGAGTCCTTTCTGAAATGGTTGAAGCCGTAAATAGCGCCGCGGGGATGCCCCAGATACCGCAGATGGGTAATGGGTGTAGCTATCTCCATTTCCTCAACGTGGGTTCGCAGGCCCGGATAGACCTTCTCCGCCAGTGAAATCATGGCGTCACCCATTTTAAATTTCATCTCGGCGTAACGGGCGGGAGGCACCTTGAGCCAGGATTCGCCATACTTGAGCGTCACCAGGGTTACCTGGCATGTGCCGGGAGGGGAGAAGTCCGGCACGATGAGGTCGTAGCAGGTCATCATCAGGAAGTCCCTGTCATCGATGTCCACAACCTTCATTTTCTCATATCCGACATCGACATCCGTTGACTGGGAGAGAAAATGGGTTGCCTCGGGGATGCCGGCTTCCCCGGGTGTGCAGTCCAAACCCATGTAAACGCAGAAGGCCGACTGGCTGACGGAAGCCTGCCGCAGCTCGGGAATCACGCTTTCAGGAACCTCCTCCGGGTCGAGGAGTTCCATGTATGTGGCGATCTTGGAGGCATTCGATATGACGTAGTCGGCACGTATTTCATCGCCCTCGTCGGTGATGACCCCCGTACGGCACCGTTTTTCACGACGATTTTCTTCGCACCGCAATTATAGCGGACAGAACTCCCGGCAGTGATGATCGCGTCGGCGATGGCGTTGGACATGGCCTGTGAGCCGCCCTTCAGGTAGTAGGGTTTAAACTCTATGTAGCTGAACAGCAGAGCCGCGAAATCGTTGAATGAAAGGTGCCGGGGAGGAAGCCCCATGTACGCCCAGTAGGGGGTGATCACGAATTTGAGGAGGGGATCTTCAAAGTATTCATCGAGTACTTCCCGGGTGCTCCTCAGGGCATGGGTGAAGAACAGCGGATATTTTTCGCGGCTTCTTTCGGGATCCCTCATGTAAACGGCGCTGATCACCTCGATGAAATAGGCCTTCAGGAAGTCGAAAAACCGTTGTACGGCCTCTTTCTCCCGGGGGAAACGATTCGAAAGAACAGCGACTGTCTCTTCCCAGTCGGGACGCAGGGTTATGTCGATCGCATCGGCCACGGTAACGCGAAACAGATCGGTCATGGGAACGAAGTCAAGCTTGTCCATAACCCCCAGCCGGGTCAACAGTCCCCGAAGAGGACCGGGGTACTCGGGACTTCCCATCCCGCTTAACTGGTGGAGTGCCACCTCAAATTCGAAACGCCCTCTGCAGAAACTGGTTCCGCATCCGCCGGGTATATTGTGGCGTTCAAGGACCAGGACATTGATCCCTCTTCGGGCCAGTGTGGCGGCGGCGGTCAGCCCGCCGTTTCCCGCGCCTATAACGATAACGTCGAAATCAGTCATACCCCCTTCCTCCCGTCGGGACCCCCTTTGTAACTGTTGCGGTGTTCCGCTCGAAAGAGCGTTCTCTATCCCTTGAAAAAGGACTGAACGAGCTTAAAAAACTCTCCGGAAAAAACCATGATCGCCTGGTTTCGATTTTCAACGTTGATGGCGGCTTCCAGGGATGGCGCGTCAATGTTCTGATCCAGAACACGCTTGGTCAGTTTCAACGCGCCGTGGCTTTTTGCCGCCATGGCCCGCGCGTACGACAGGGCTTTCTCGCGGAGATCTCCCCTCGGAACGACACTGTTTACAAGCCCGATGCGCTCCGCCTCTTCAGCCATGACTTTCCTTCCGGTGAGAAGCACATCAGCGGCCCTGGCCGGGCCCACCAGGCGGGGAAGATAGTAGGAACAGCCCAGTTCGCCGCCCGAAAGGCCGATGTTGATATAGGAAGCGACAAAATACGCCTCGGGCGTGGCGATACGCACATCACTGGCCAGAGCCATGGAAAATCCGCCGCCCGCGGCGGGTCCGTCGACGGCCGATATGATGGGTTGGGAGATACGCCGCATGCCGAGAATAAGACCGGCGTATCGTTCCTGGACATGTTTCAGGAACAACTCGGGGTCCTTGAAGACATCCGTGTCCTTATAAAGGATCGCGTCATTGAGGTCGGCGCCGGCGGAATAGGCATTCCCGGCGCCGGTAATGACGAGGACCTTGCAGGACGACTCGACATGAGACAAAATCTGGAACAGGTGATCGAATTCGGCAAGCATGTCCACGTTTATGGCATTCAGCTGTTCCGGACGGTTCATGGTCACCAGCCCGATGGATGGCTCCACTTCCTCGAAAATCAGTGTCTTCCATGTGTTCGGAATGTTCATCATCTCAACCACTCCGTTTCTGCCGCTCCGGCTCCGGCGGTTCCCGCGGGAACAGTCCGTCGGTGGCGTTCCCCCGGCACTCCCCTCATGCATGCCGTCTCCGGGGAAAGTGCCCCGGAGGTTCGCCATGAATTCCGAAAAGGTCAATTTCCCTTGAACATCGGTTTCCTCTTTTCCCACATGGCCGTGATGGCCTCCATCATGTCCTCGTTGGGAATGGCCGCCGAGTTCTTCTGGGCCACGTAGGCGAGCCCCGGATACACACCGTTGTCCCGGCTGTAATTGATCACGTCCTTGACGCCCTGGACAGTGAGCGGAGGCAGGGCGGCCAGTTCTTCGGCCAGATCCCTCACGGCGGCATAGAGGGCCTCCCTGTCATCGCACACTCGCGTGACAAACCCCATTTTCAGTGCCTCTTCGGCACTGAAATCGCGGCCCGTGAGGGCCAGTTCCCTGAACCAGCCGTGGCCTATGATATAGGGAACGCGCTGCAGTGTGCCCATATCGGCTATGATGCCGATCCGTGTTTCCCGGATGGAGAAAAGGGCATCCTTCGACGCGTACCGGATATCACAGGCGCAGCACAGGTCGATTCCGCCGCCGATACAGTGTCCGTGCAGGGCTGCGATGACGGGCTTTCTGCACCTTTCAATGGAGTTCATACCCTCCTGCATACGGAGTACTTTCCACTGGAGCCACTCGCGCCAGCGGGCTGAACCGTCGCCCAAAAGCTCCTGGGCCGCCATGAGGTCGAGCCCGGCGGTGAAGCTCTTTCCTTCGGCCTTTATGACCACAACCCGCACTTCGGGATCTTCGTCGAACCCGTTCATGATCGGGGGCAGTTCATCGAAAAACTCGATGGTCATGGTATTGCGTTTTTCCGGACGATTTAAGGTCAGCCAGGCGATGGCCCCTTCTTTTTCGATCTTGAATATCTCGTCTCTGCTCATTGTTCACCTCATGCGTCTTGTTTCGGGGCATTAAATGCCCGTTGACACTTCCGGGGGCAGGCGGGTACCGAACTGTGGCCGATTCCTTTCCCCGTGACGGGTACCGGGCCTTTCATGAAAACAGCCCCGTCTTGTCGAATTCATCGATCTGGCTGTCCGCGTAGCCCAGTTCCCGGAGCACTTCCCGAGTGTGGGTCCCCGCCTGCACGCCGGCCATCCCGTACTCCGGGGGCGTTCTTGAAAACTTGAGGGGATTCGCCAACTGCCGGACCGTGCCTCCCCGGGGAAGCCGGACGTCCACCACGAGACCCCGTTGTACAACATGGGGGTCCACCAGGACTTCGTCAAGGGTGAGTACCGGCTCCACGCAGGCGTCGGGTCCATTGAATATGCTCATCCACTCATCGAGGGACCGGGACCTCAGTATCTCCCGCACTTCCTCCTTTACCGCGGAAGCGTTTTGCGGCGCCGGACCGCCGGCGACCAGGTCGGGCCGACCGATGGCCTCACAGAAGGCTGAAAAAAAGTGAGGCTCCAGGCCGCCGAAGCTCAGGTGCCTGCCGTCGGCAGTTTCGTAGAAATCATAGAGGGTGCCGCCGTTCAAAAGAAATTCCTCCCTGCCCGGAGCCGTTTCACCGGCCAGGACACTCGATCCCACGAGGGCATTGAAAGCGACGCACCCGTCGGTCATCGAGATGTCTATGCACTGCCCCTCGCCTGTGGCCAGACGATGGACCACGGCGGCAAGGATGCCGATAATCGCGTTGTGCGAGCCCGAGGCAACGTCGGCAATCTGCATCCCCATCAGCGACGGCCCCGAGTCGCGCCGTCCCGAGTAGGACATGAGGCCCGACCTGGCCAGGTAGTTGATATCGTGACCGGCCCGCTCTTTCAGGGGGCCCGTCTGTCCGTACCCGCTGAGGGAACAGTAAATGAGGGCGGGGTTTGTTTTTTTCAGGCTTTCGTAATCAAGACCCAGCTTTGCCATGACACCGGGACGGAACTGTTCGACGATTATGTCATATTCCTTTATCAGTTGATGAACGATCCTTACCGCCCGGCCATCCTTCAGGTTAAGGGCAAGACATCGTTTTCCACGCCCGAGAAAGGCCGTCGCAAAGGATAGATTGGTATCGTCCAGGTAGGGTGGAACGAGGGATGCCATGTCGGGCCGGGTAGAGGATGCGATTTTCAGAACACGGGCACCCATATCGGCAAGATACACGGTAGCGTAGGGACCGGGCAAGAGCGTCGTAAAATCAAGCACCTTTAAAGTCTTGAGAGGGCCCGCCATGTCTTTTCTCCCTGTCCCGGCACGCGACGTCGCGGTCGCGCTGCCGTTACAACCCCATGAATCGTGCGGCTATTTGTTTCATGATTTCGTTGGTTCCCGCGAAAATGCGGCTCACCCTGACGTCGCGCCAGGCTCGCGCGATCGGGTATTCCTCACAGTAGCCGCACCCGCCGTGAAGCTGGAGGCATCGATCGGCCAGGCGATTTGCCATGTCCGTAATCCAGTACTTGGCCATGGAAACCTCCACGACAAGGCTCCGACCCTCCATGTGGTCCACGATGAACTTGTCAAGAAAGGTTCTTCCCAGCTTAACCTCCGTGGCCATCTCTACGATGGTGAACTGGTTGATCTGAAAACTCGACATGGGGGACCACTTCTTTTTCGAGGTATCTTCGAACGGTGTCCCTGAACATGACGTGTTCTTCGGTGTACTGAATAATCTCCATGGCCCGCTGTCCTTTCAGGAAGCTCCCCGCTCAGGGGTTCGCGGTATCCCGGACAAAGGCGGCGATGAAAATGGATTTCAATGTTTTCTTCACCAACTGCCTGTAGTTTTCTTTTTCAAGCTTGATTACAGGCCCAAACACGTTTTCACCGGCGATGAAATTGTGTATGGAATTCATGATCGCCAGGACGGAAGCCATCGATTGGGGCAGGTGTTCCGCATCCTCGCCGAGCCCCATGGAATGGACGATGTCACGAGTGAATTCAGGAACCTTCAGATCCTGGCTCGCCTCATACCGGGTCTTGGTAAAATAACGGTAGAGTACAAGATTCGATATCTCGGGATTATTGAAAAGATAGTCCGTCATGACGTCAATGCCGATGGCGATGCGTTCTTCCAGGGGTTTCCCGCGGATCGAGCGTTCCACTTCCGTGAGCTTCTTTCCAAGATCGTTGTTGATATCGATAATGACAGCCTCATAGAGGTCCTTTTTCTCACCCCAGTGGTAGTGGAGAGATGAAATATCTATCCCCACGTCGCGGGCGATCATTCTCATGGTGGTTCCATGAAAGCCGTATTCGCCGAAAATCCGGCGCGCGGCCGACAGTATTTTCGCTTTTATGGACTCCGGGTTCTGCCGGGCCTTTTCAAGTATTGACTGCATTGTTCCCTTTCAAGATCAGTTCAATGGCGCGGTCGATGTCGTCATACCGCCGGAGCCGAGGGGATTCCGCTTCCCGGGCTTTCCGGCCGGGTACAGAATCCGGCCGGAATTTCTCTGGCGGTTTTATAAAAGGAGCTTGTACAAAGCGTCCTCTATCAGACGTTTTTCGACTTTTTTTTACGAGTTCGTCTTCTTTCATCGGATGTTCTTCGACTCTTTGCAAGGCTGTCAACCCTGAAGCACAGGACCGAGTACGCTGAACATCTCGAAGAGCTGATCGAAGTACTTGGGATTTTCAAGGCTGATGATCCTGCTCCAGTTTTCCATGACATCTTCCGGCGTGGGAATTTCCTTCCCTCCCTCCGAGAGGACGGCGCCGGGACCCGTCAGGATGGCCGACCTGCTGTAGTATCCCAGCGCGGCGTTGATAAACATTCCCGAATCCCGGCACTGTTCCGAACACATGTAGAGAACCGGGGGCATGACGAACTCGGGCTTGAGTTTCTCGAACAGATCGGGCGGCAGGACGTCTTCGGTCAACCGCGATCCCGCAACGGGAACGATGACGTTGACCTTGATGTTGTACTTGACACCCTCCAGTTTCAGGGTATTGGTCAGGCCGATCAGCCCCATCTTCGCGGACGAGTAGTTGGTCTGGCCGAAGTTGCCGAAAAGCCCCGCGCCCGAGGTGGTCATTATGATTCTGCCGTATCCGTTTTCCCGCATGTTTTCAAAGGCCGGCCTCGAAACGCAGTAGGCTCCCTTCAGGTGAACGCCCATGACGGCATCCCAGCTTTCCTCGTCCATCTTGGCAAAAGACTTGTCCCTCAGAATACCGGCGTTGTTGATCAGGATGTCCACCTTGCCGTAGGCGTCCAGGGCCGTTTTTACGATATTCCGACCGCCATCCACGGTGGCCACGCTGTCAAAGTTGGGAACGGCCTCACCACCGGCGGCCTTGATTTCTTCAACTACGAGGTTTGCCGCCGCGTCGCTTGAACCCGAGCCGTCCCTCGATCCGCCGAGGTCGTTTATTACAACCTTGGCACCTCTCCTCGCCAGTTCCAGCGCGTAGCATCTTCCGAGGCCGGCGCCGGCGCCGGTGACAATTGCCACTCTCCCCGTAAAATCGATTGCTGACATAGCTGTTTCCTCCTGAAATTCATGATCGGGAACTATCCGCTCCTCTGCCCGGCAGGGCCGCTTCAAATCTTCCGGTAATCTTGACCTCACCGTTCTGGTCTGTGGCCGTCACATCGCAGGCAATGATGTTCTCGCCCTTTTCAACACGTTTGTCCGTCACGGTACCGGTGACGGTTATGGTGCTGTTCTGTTGTGTCATCCCGGCAAAGCGAACGCCGAACTTTTTAATGTACTTCTGGGGGATCCAGGACGACACGGCGCGACCGACAATCCCCATGACAAACATCCCGTGGGCTATGGCACCATTTTTCAAGCCGACCGCCCGGGCGAACTCATCATCGGTATGCAGGGGATTGAAATCACCTGACGCACCCGCATACCTGACGAAATTCCCTTTCTGGAGGGGACCTTTGACCAGTTCAGGCATCGCGTCCCCGACATCGATGTCTTCAAAATAAAGTTGTTCCGCCATAGGTTATCCCTCCTTATTTCCTCTCAATAAGCAGCGATCTGGCCTTGGCCACCTTTTCGCCCCTCTGGTTGGTGTAAAGGATTTCAACGGTTACCATGTCCATCTTTGATCCCGATTTGCTCGTTTTCTCCTCCATGCCGACGACCTTCGGCGTACCGGATATCACGTCCCCGGGATAGATGGCCTGATAGTACTCGTACTCCTCCTCCCCATGGAGCACCATCATGATGTTGATCTTGAGATCGTCGATCATGCCCGGCATGTCGCCGGCCCACAACATCGGAACCGTAAGGAAGGTCAGCGGCGCCGGTGTATCTTTGTACCCGGCCTGCAGAGCGATTTCCCTGTCCCGGTACACCGGGTTCCGGTCGCCGAGGGCACGGACCATTTCCCGTATTTTACCCCGCTCCACTTCCCAGACGATAGGGGCATATTCCGTTCCTGTCTTTGACATGTCAGCCATAGTTCATCTCCTTTTTTTACCGGCGTTTTTACACATCCCCTCTCCCCACAATGGCGATACTGCAGATATTCATCATCGGGAAACCGCCCAGGTTATGGGTCAGCCCTAACTTCGGATCATTCAACTGACGGTCTCCCGCCCGTCCCTGGAGCTGCAGATACATCTCATAGAGCATCCTGATGCCCGAGGCACCGATCGGGTGACCGAAACATTTGAGCCCTCCGTCTACCTGACAGGGTATCGTCCCGTCACGATCGAAGAAACCGTCCATGACGTCCCGGGAGGCCTTTCCCCGCTCGGAAATATGGAGATCCTCCATGGTGACAAGCTCCGTAATGGAAAAACAGTCATGAACCTCCATCATGCTGATTTCTTTGCGTGGATTTTGAATACCCGCTTCTTCGTAGGCCATGGCGCTCGCCCTGGCGGTGGTGACAAAGTGTGCCCCGTCCCAGTCGTCATAGGCTATTTCCGTCCCGCTGCTCAGGGACAGCTGAAGGGCCTTGACGGTAACGAGGTCCTTCTTGCCCATTGATTTCGCGATTTCGGGGGTAGTGACAATGGCGCAGGCGGCCCCGTCGCTCACGCCGCAACAGTCGAAGAGCCCCAGGGGAAAGGCGATCATGGGGGAGTTAAGCACCTGCTCTTCCGTAATCACTCTCCTCAGGTGCGCCTTGGGGTTCAGGGCGCCGTTGGCGTGGCTTTTGACGGATATGTGTGCCATGGCTTTCTTCACGTCCCGGATGTCGATTTCGTACCGTGCCGCATAGCCCGTGGCAAGCATGGCGAAACATCCGGGGGCCGTCGCGTTGGGGAACCAGAGGGAATTGTAGGGCCCCATGGCGGTGCTGAACTCGGGAAGTCCCCCGTAACCAATGTCCTTCAATTTTTCCACGCCGATTGCCATGGCGATATCGACGGCTCCGGCGGCAACGGCGTAGACGGCGCCTCTGAAGGCTTCCGTTCCCGTGGCACAGTAGTTTTCAACCCTCGTCACGGCGATGTTCGGCAGGCGCAGCGCGAAAGCCGCGGGCAGGGCACTCTTTCCCACATTCACTTCATCAAGGCAGCTCCCCATCCAGGCGGCGCCGATGTCCTTCTTGTCTATTCCCGCGTCGGCAATACATTCCTCAAAGGCTTCTACCATCAAGTCTTCGGCACCGTCATTCCAGCGCTCGCCGAATTTCGTGCAGCCCATACCGATAATAGCTACCGTATCCCGTATTCCCCGTGCCATGGTTCACCTCCTATCCTTCCACCCGGGGAACGGCCTTCCAGAAGTAACCCGTAAAGCCCCGTTCCCTGTCCTGGTTGCGCCTTCTGAAAGACATTCTGACCGGCATACCGACCGCGACCTGCTCCACAGTGCAGTCGGTAAAATCAACGAACGTCCTGCCGCCGCCTTCGAAACCAACCATGCCATAGACCGCCGGCGGATGTACCGATGCCGCAAGCATGTCGCCCGTGTACATGAGAACCTTTGCCTTTTTGTCGGAGAATTCATATTCTGTAAAATCGTCGACACTTCCACAGTCGGGATTCACGCACACCGAATTACCCGGGTACTGGGCCGTTCCGCACCTGTTGCATTTGAGACCCACAAGCCCGTACAGGCTCTTTCGGTTCCGCCAGAGGACCGTCAGGGAACTACTGGGATTTGCTTCTCCTCTGATTCCCTGGTCCGCCTTGATCAGGTCACGGAACTTTGAAAACTTCTGGTAGCTGTCAAGTTCGGTCCTTGATTCCAGACAGCCCTTCACCCCGCGTCGGGACCTGAGTTTCTCTATGTTTTCCGTGATTTCAAAGGCCAGAACGTCGCAGCCCTGACCGAAGCCCGCCAGCAGAATCCTGTCTCCGGGACGGGCTTCCTCAAGAGCCGCGGCGAACATCAGAAACGGATGGGCCGTTCCCGTGTCTCCGCAGACGGCATGCATGTTGTCTTGCACTTTCGCCGGATCGACGCCCAGCTTTTTCGCGATGCCCCTGTGGGTTCCTCCGAAATAGCAGGGATAGACAACCTTGTTGAAATCTTCTATTCTCATGCCCGTCTTCTTCAGGAAACCGGCCACCGCCCGGGGAATGATTTTTCCGTACCCTTCATCGCGCGACCAGCGTTCTTCCCAGCTGTAGTCAAACTCCTTGTTCCATCCCCGGTAGTGATCCACAAAATCGACGTTGACTGAATAACTCCCCTTGAATTCCGCGATGACATCCTGTGTGCCGAAGAGGAGGGCCGTGGCGCCGTCTCCGTAAAACATCTCCAGCATGGCGGCCATCCTGGTCCCGCGCTGATCCGCCGCGGCAACGAGCACGTTTTTCTTCGCTCCCGATCCCAGGGCCTCGAGGGCGGAGATCGCCGCCGTTGTCGCCGCCTTGGTGCAGGCCGTAAAATCGGCGTTCATGACCCCCCCTTCCGGCGCATTCAGCGCCGTCGAAAGGATGCCCGCATGCAGGCGGTCGGCAAAGGGGAGTGTCGTGCTGGCCAGGTAGATTCCGTCAAGTGCCCCGCGGTCTTTCCCGGTCATGCAGTCGTAAGCGGCCGCCACGGCCATGCTCACCGCGTCTTCATCCCAGTTTGCCACCGCTTTCTCGCCTTGAGCAACAGCCATGATTACCGGGAAATACCAGGCCATATTCCGGACGATGAGCATCCTGCTCAACCGGTACCGGGGAATATGAACCCCGTAGGAAGTGACACCTGCCATTACACGCCCTCCTTTCACTGTAAGTGTGATGTCTCTATCCCTTGAAGCCCCCTGTCTCCGGACGACGCATCTTGATTCCGCCGTGAACCGTACAGTCCGGGGACATGATGCCATCGACACATTCAATTCCATGATTCCATCATTTGATGTAATGATGTTTAAACGAATACTACGGATTGTCAAGAAAAAGCGGCGGGGAAAATCCCTTTTCCCGAATAACCATGGACACTGATGAAGCCATCACCCATCGAACGTTTTCGCTTTTTTGCAAGCCCTTCAAGCTGCCGATCGAAAGGGCGGGGATTCCGGGGAAATCCCTTTGACAGGAATCCTGTTTTTTCATATACTCCCGCCGCTCACTCAACAATGATCCGGCTTCATCCGCCCCATCGACCGAGGCCCGGAAAAGAGTCCGGTAGCCGCGCATGGATTGTCTCGTATGACTGATCATAAGGAATATCCTCCCTCCTGGCTTCCCTGGATCATGTGGGGGCTGGGAGCCGCTTTTTATATGAGCGGCTTTTACCAGCGGGTCGCCCCGGCGGTCATGACGGATCATCTGATGGCCGATTTCAGCATCGGCGCTGCCTCTCTGGGAAATCTTTCGGCATTTTATTTTTACAGCTATGTCGCCGTTCAGATCCCCACGGGCATTCTTGTCGATTCATGGGGACCCAAAAAACTGCTCACCCTGGGGGCTTTCGCCTCCTGTTTGGGGGCCTTTCTTTTCGCCGCCGCTCCTGCCATCATGATCGCCAATGCCGGCCGCCTCCTGATCGGCGGGGGCGTGGGTGTCGCCTGGGTCGCGCTGCTCAAGCTCTCCATGCACTGGTTCAACCCCCGAAGATTTGCCACTATAGCCGGTCTGGCCCTTTGCTGCGGTGTCGTGGGGGCCGTGTCGGCCGGTGTGCCCCTGCGGATCATGCTGGACCATTTTGGGTGGAGGCCTGTGATGCTGGTGTCGGCCGGTCTCTCCCTGGTTGTTGCCGTGGCGATTCTGATCGTGGTTCGGGACGACCCCTCCGAACATGGTTATGCCGGTTTTATGCCGCCCGACGCCTTCAGATCCGCTTCGACCCTGTCGGTACTCGAGGGGCTGATGAAGGTGTTCCGCTACAAGAACACCTGGCTGCTGACTTTTGCCCCCGCAGGGCTCACGGGATCCGTGCTTGCCTTTTCGGGTCTCTGGGGAATCCCCTTTCTGTCGACCCACTACGGGCTGTCCCCCGCGAAGAGCGCCGCCCTGACATCCGCCCTTCTTACGGCCTTTGCCTTTGGCGGACCCGTGTCGGGAGCATTGTCCGACAGGATCGGCCGGCGGAAGCCTCTGTTCCTGGGAGGCTGCCTGATTGCCGGTGCGGGCTGGGCCATGATCCTGTTCATACCCGGGTGGCCGGTATGGCTCCTGACAGTGTTGCTCATCATCGCGGGATTCGCTTCGGGTACCATGGTCCTGAGTTTCGCTTTCGCCAAGGAATCGGTACCATCCTCATTGGCCGGTACTGTAACCGGAGTCTGTAACACGGGGATCATGACGGGACCCATGGTACTCCAGCCGGCCATGGGGTGGGTCCTTGACAGGAATTGGAGCGGCCTTATTGAAAACGGGGTGAGGATCTACCATATGGAGGCGTACCGCTCGGCCTTCGTCCTCATGATCATCGGTTCGATCCTCGCGGCACTTCTCATTTATTTCACCACTGAAACACACTGCCGTCAAAGCGTCACGTGAGCATGACCGCTGTCAGCTCAATTTATTCCGGAGTTCGTGGAGGCGGGCCGCCTGGAGGATGAAGGCCTCCAGGAGCGCCGTGATGATTCGGGGAAAGCGGTTACCGTCGCTTTCTATGGTCGGGAAGGGCAAGATATCGATCCTGCCGGCGAGTTTGCGTACCTTTTCGTCACCGGGAGGCTGCGGATCCTTTTTCCCCGCCGTTTCATGAATCTACCCCCCTCAGGCGGATCATCATCCGACCTTTCCAGGTACTGTTTGGCGTACACTCCTTCACAGGACATCGCACGCGGCCCCCCCGCCCGTATCTGATTGCGGTACCGCGGCAGAGAACGCGCCCACGAGAACAGAACGAATGGTCTCGTGGTCCTTGGCATGGGCGAGTACGGTGACTCGATCCCATCCCTGCAGATTGGTTGATCCTTTGGGAACCACAATGTCCTTGTCCCGTGTTATCAGGACAATCACCGATCCGGCAGGAAGCTGCAAATCAGCGATGGCACATCCGATTGCCCCGTGTGGATCAGGCAGATCAACGACCATCAGGTCGAAGTCGCTTTCGGCCATGGTAACGAGTTCCAGGTCGAACAGGGGTTTTGGCCGCAGGGGGCACATGAGGTTGAGCAACCGTGCCACCCATCCCAGTGTGGACCCCTGTATCGCGATGGACAACAGAACGGCAAAAAACACGAGATTGAAGACCTCCTGTCCGATGGCAAGCCCGGCAGCCGCCGGGTAGGTGGCCAGGACGATGGGAACCGAGCCTCGAAGACCGGCCCAGGCGATAAATGTCTTGTTTCTCCATCCAAGCCTCATACCCGTCGTGCCCAACAATACCGCGAAAGGTCGTGAAATCAGGGTCAGAACCAGGAACAGCAGAATGCCGTCCAACCAGATTGCTCCCCACTGATGGGGGAAGACCTGGAGCCCCATCAAGGCGAACATGCCGACGTTGGCGATGGTGGAGATTGCTGATGAGAAATTCGTCACCCCCTGTTTGTAGACGAATGGGCGGTTTCCCATCAGGTAGCCCGCCACAAACACCGCCAGCATTCCGCTGGCATGGATCATTTCGGTCAGCCCGTAGATCAGCAGGATGATTCCCAATGAAAGCACATAGTAGTAACCGCGGTCCGGTGATTTAAGGCGATTGAACAGCCACAGTGCCGCCTTGGCGAGAAACCAGCCGCAGAACGGCCCGGCCGCGAACTTCCAGATGAAAAGCAACACAGGCATATGCCAGGCGGTGTGGGTGGTGGTGATCCCGTCAATCACCGCCACGGTGAGCAGGATCGCCATCGGGTCGTTGGCGGCGCTTTCGATTTCAACTGTGGACGAGAGCTTTGACGGCAGAGGTTGTCGGCGGAGTATCGAAAAGATTGCCGCCGCGTCGGTGGACGAAATGATCGCGGCGAGCAGAAGCGCCTTGTGAAGCGACCAGTTGAACACACCATAAAGAACACCGAAGGTTGCCAGAGCCGTCAGGACGACGCCCCAGGTGGCAAGTCCGCCCGCGGGAAGGGCGACTGCCTGAAAGTTTGCGCGTCTGGTGGTGAAACCGCCGTGAAACAGTATGAATACCAGGGCCAGATTCGCGATTCTATTGGTCAATCCGATATCATCAAAGTGCCAGAGCCTCAGAACATCACTGCCGAAGAGAATACCCGCGCCAAGGGCAATCAGTATGACCGGCACACTCCAGCGATCGAGCCATACGGCAGCCAGGGCAATCGCAATCAACAGAATTGGTACAACCACATAGACAACATCCATAATCCCTGCTATTCGTCTTTCTTTCGTATGACGGTTTCGTAAAACGGCACCGGAGCCATGACCTCCGGAACTATGGCCGGATGCCTGATTACGCTCCGGCCTTCGTCACTGCGGCGCACCTCACAGTACGCCTCATTCATCAGGATGTGCGCGCCGTGCCTCAAGGAACTTTTACGAAACCGTCCTCCATCGGAGGTTTTAAGGCTCTTCAGGAGTTCGTTAAGTATCGTTCACGGGGGGAATCATCATGGCCCCTCAACGCTTCGATTCAGGCACCTACCCCCGCGGCCCGTCGGAGCGAACAACCGTCATCCGCGCCGCTTTCTCGGGCCGCCCGGCATCGATGGTCAGGTTCCCTGTAGATACCTCCCCGCGCTGTTGTCCGCCTCTCCCGCACATACTCCACGACCAGTCGACGGCGGTTCGATTTTCTTGTATTCATACAGATGATCCGGGTATCCTGGATAGGCCACAGGCGTTCACAAGCGGGCATCTGCCCGGAATTCATGGTCATGGAGCAACGCGCCTTCGCGGTTGGGTTTGGAGTAAATCATAGCCGGCTTCTTCCTGTCAAGGCTGACGGCTTCGTAAAATAGCCGATTCATAGCCTCCGGGGTGTGCTCTCCGTGCCGGTCGTGGCCCGTACGATGCGCGGCCGTGCGTCCGCACCCGTCACGCGTCTTATGGCCGGTGCACGAACCAGCTTCGTGGAGGTGAGCGTGGTGGATGGTCTTGCTCATAATGCCGCATCCCCACAAGAGATGACCGCTCCGTTACCGCGCGGGACGGATGGCTCGATCCGTGTCACCCGACGCCTGAATCAAACCGGGCTCGAGGCGGTTTCGCCTCTGTGAATCGTCAGGCGCCGCGATCCAGTATCTGTTTGAGCACCACCGCCTCATTGTGCAACTGATCCCGGGCCGCATACACAAGGGTGATGTTTTTTTGGCGCGAAAGTGCCTGAAGCTCTGACAAGGCGGGATTGTTTTTCAGCTCGGCGCGATACCGCTTTTCGAACTCCTCCCACTTCTCCGGGTCATGGCCGAACCATTGACGAAGCTCGGTGGACGGCGCGACCTCTTTGATCCAACGGTCGATCTTGGCTTTTGCCTTGGTTAATCCCCGGGGCCAGAGCCTGTCGACGAGTATTCGCTCACCGTCGGTTCCGGCCGGACTTTCATACGCTCGTTTCAACATAACGGTCATACATTCCTCCATGCGCGCCTGAAACACTGCCTGATGACTTTGTAAAAGGGTATCGGAGGCATGACCTCCGCATTGCAACCGGATACCTGGTGGGCTTCTCGCGGCTGCGCATCATTCCCCAGGATGTGCCGCCGTGCCTCAAGGACCTTTTGCAGAACCATCGCGTTTGACGGTGGTTCCGGCGATCTTGTACGGAATCGTTCAGATATATCTGAACGATTTTATTTCGGAAGATAATCACTGTACTCTATGAAATATCGATAGAAAGCAACCGCTATGAGGGAGTGTGTGATCGTACCGTTGCGCAGCAACTCATGTATTTCGTGAAGAGGGACGAGTACGATCTCGATGTCTTCCTGCTCGTCAAGATCCTGTTTCTGCAGGCGGGAGACATTCTTCGCCAGAAAGGTGTGGCACATGTTGTCGAAAAAGGCAGGATTGGGGTGAACAGAACCAAGGGGGATCATCTCTTCCGCTATGTAACCCGTCTCTTCCAGCAGTTCTCTCCCGGCCGCCATCCCAAGCGACTCGCCATCATCGACGACACCACCAGGCAACTCCAGCGTTGCCCGGCGAATTCCGTGACGCCACTGATTTATCATAATCACCTGATTGTCGGCCGTAAGGGGAATGACATTGACCCAGTCCGGCGACTCAAGGACAACGAAGTCGTGGGCTTTACCCGTCCTGGGGGAACGGGCACGGTCTTTCCGCAGGGAAAATATCCCGAAGGAATACTCTTCTATGCTTCTGATGAAGTCCCATGGTTTTACCGGCATAAAAAATTTCTACAGAAAAAGGGTGTCGTGGTCAAGTCTTAATACCGACGCTTCGTACATCCGATTAGTCTTCTCCGTTGCTTTGCCCACTCTCTTTGTCATTGAGGCCGTTCCCCCACGTCATTGAGGCCATCCCCCACGTCATTTCGACCGCAGGGAGAAATCTTTCATGCCTCACAATGTGCCCGCCATGCCTCAAGGATCTCTTTTGCGACATCGTCCTCCATCGGACGATGTCCTGATTTATTCGAGGTCATCCATGGTGCGTACCTTGTATCCCCGTGTCATTTACTCCTTGACGGCTCTTTTTTTTTGCGATACATTCCCGCGATCACGGTTGAATGAACGATCATTCACGCCCCGCGGAGCAGGACGATGAGATATACCGACAAACGCTGCGATATTATGGAGGCGGCCCTGGAACTCATTGCCGAACATGGTTTTCACGGAGCGCCGATGTCCGACATAGCTGAAAAAGCGGGCGTAGCCGCGGGAACCATCTACCGCTATTTTGAAAGTAAAGATATTCTGATAAACGAGTTGAACCAGGAGCTTGAAACAATTGTCTCGTCACTGCTTCTCGAAGAATTCCCCGAGGGGGGGACAGTACAGGAGCGCTTCTGCCACGTGGTGCGGGCACTGTTCCGCTACTTTATCGATCATCCCCTTCAATTTCGCTTTATGGAGCAGTACTCCTATTCTCCCTACGGCGTCTCGCGAAGACGGGACAAGCTCCTGGGAATCAGGGGAGATGCTGATCGACAGTTGTTCAGAATGGCCATTGAGGAAGGTGTGGCTGAAGCGACACTGAAAAATTTTCCCGTGATGGTGCTCTGCGGGCTGGCGTTCGGCCCTATGGTGTCCCTGGTCCGGGACCATATTCTCGGCTTCATCCACCTCGATGACGTACTTATAGACCGCATAACCGAAGCGTGCTGGGATGCCGTGAAACGGTGAGTCCGCGATTATAAACGGCGCGGGTCTCTTCCCTGGGCTACAGTGTTTACGTTACCATAACCACATCCCGCCCGTGGAGGGTATAACGAATCAGGAAAGACCGGTATCATCATATTCTATACATGAGGTAGTCCATGAGCAGATTCCCGCAAATCCTGGTATATGGCGTTATCGTCGTTGTCTTCAGTCTGGCTGCGGCCGGCTGCGGCAACAACAACGAGGACGTGATTTTGCCGCCGCCGGAGGTTGCCGTTGTGACGATCGAACAGCAACCGGTCGTGATGACCACCGAATTGCCCGGTCGGACAAGCTCCTATCTGACCGCCGAAGTACGTCCTCAAGTGAGCGGCATTATCCAGAAGCGTCTTTTTACGGAAGGTTCAGATGTCGAGGCAGGACAGCCGCTGTTCCAGATTGACCCCGCCCTGTTCGAGGCGGCCCTGGCCCGGGCGGAAGCCAATCTGACCACGCTGGAATTGAAAGCCGGCCGTATGCAGAGGCTGCTCGACAACAAAGCGGTCAGCCGACAGGCCTACGATGACATCACTGCGGCCTTAAAGCAGGCGCGGGCAGAGGCGCAAACGGCGCGCATCAACCTGAAATACACGACCATAACCGCCCCGATTTCCGGGCGCATCGGCAGATCAAGCGTTACGGTAGGCGCCCTGGTTACCGCTCATCAGCCGGTGGCGCTGGCGACCATCCGGCAGCTCGACCCGATGTATGTCGATGTCACCCAATCCACCGCGGACATTCAGCGCCTGCGTCTCCTTCTGCAATCGGGGGAGCTCACCCGCAATAATACGGATCTGCAGAGCGTGCGACTGGTGTTGGGCGACGGCACCCCGTACCCGCTCACAGGAACACTGCAATTCCGCGATGTCAGCGTCGACCCGACGACCGGTTCCGTTATCCTGCGCATTGTTTTCCCCAATCCGGGAGAAATTCTTCTGCCGGGCATGTTCGTACGGGCCGTCCTGAAGGAGGGTGTCAACGAGAAAGCCATTCTGATTCCACAACAGTCGGTGTCGCGCAACCCCAAAGGGGAGCCTTTTGTTTTTATTGTGGATGAGGAAGGCAAGGCGCAACTGCGGTACGTCACGCTGGACCGTGAAATCGGCACTTCCTGGCTGGTGCGCTCGGGGCTGGTTCCCGATGAAAAAGTGATCGTGGAAGGGATGTTGAGGGTGACCCCGGGCATTGGGGTAAACGCCGTGCCCTTTGACGAAGAAAAAGCGGACAGCAGTGCCGAAGCGGCGGACAGAACAAAACAATAAAGGTGCCTGATGCTATCTAAATTCTTTCTGGAGCGGCCGGTTTTCGCTTGGGTCATTGCCATCATCATCATGTCGGGAGGCGTGCTGGCGATTTACAATCTTCCTATTTCCCAGTATCCGGAAATGGCACCGCCGGGCATCGCCGTCTTCACATCGTATCCCGGAGCATCGTCCGAAACGGTGGAAAACAGTGTCACCCAGGTTATCGAACAGAACATGACCGGCCTTGATAACCTGATCTATATGTCCTCCTCCAGCGATTCAGCGGGCGGTTCGCGGCTGGAGCTGAAATTCGCTCCCGGCACAGACCCGAATATCGCCTGGTCCCAAGTGCAAAATAAAGTGCAGGCAACGATGCGGAGCCTGCCCGACGCGGTTCAGGTTCAGGGTGTCAATGTCCGCAAATCCACCAGCAACTATCTGATGATCGTGGGGTTGATTTCGGAAGACGGCAGCATGGACGGCACGGATCTGCGGGATTATGCCAAGTCAAACCTGGAAAGAGTCCTCGCGCGGATTCCCGGCGTCGGCGAAGTGGAGTCTTTCGGCGGCGGCTATGCCATGCGGGTCTGGCTCAACCCCGAAAAGCTCACAGACTACTTTCTGACCGTCGAAGATGTGCTGACCGCTTTGAAGGCTTATAACGTGGAGGTTTCCGCGGGACAGTTCGGCGGAGCGCCGGCGGTTCCCGGACAGCGTCTGAACGCTCCCATCGTTATCCAGAACATGCTTTCGACGCCCGAGGAGTTCGCCGCCATTCTGCTGCGCACCAATCCTGACGGTTCCGTCGTCCGCCTTGGAGACGTAGGCCGCACCGAACTGGGAACAGAAATTTATGATATCGGCGTGGCTTCCGACGGAAAGGCCTCCGCCGGTATCGCCGTCCGCCAGGCACCGGGCGCCAACGCTCTGAGGACGGCGGACGCGGTAAAGGCCAAGATGGCGGAGATGAGCCGCTTCTTCCCGCCCGGGATGAAAGTCACCTATCCCAACGATTCCACCGTTTTTATCAAAGTCGCCATTGCCGAGGTCGTCAAAACTCTGGTGATCGCTATAATACTGGTGTTTCTCGTCATGTGGCTTTTTCTGGGCAGCCTGCGCGCCACGTTTATCCCTACCATCGCTGTTCCCGTGGTTATTCTGGGGACCTTCGCCACCTTATGGTTTTTCGGCTTCACCATCAACATGCTGACGATGTTCGCCATGGTTCTGGCTATCGGCCTTCTTGTGGATGACGCGATTGTTGTGGTGGAAAATGTGGAAAGAATCATGCGTGACGAAAATCTTCCACCGAAACAGGCCACGGCTAAATCCATGGAGCAGATCACGACTGCGCTTATCGGCATCGGCCTGGTACTTTCGGCCGTTTTCGGCCCGATGGCCTTTTTCCCCGGTTCCACCGGCGTGATCTACCGCCAATTTTCGATAACCATTATTTCCGCCATGCTGCTGTCCGTTGTGGTGGCACTGATTTTGACACCGGTACTGTGCGCGTCATTGCTTAAACCGATCAAAGCGGGTCATGATCCCGCTCAAAATACGATTTTTTTCCTGCGCCCCTTTTTTTCCTGGTTTAATAAAATGTTCTTCAGATTTCGCGAGTGGTATGTGGGCGTGGTCGGACTTTCCCTTTTTCGCAAAAAACGTTTTCTGGCCGCTTTTCTTATCGTTCTCATCTTGATGGCTGTTCTGTTTGTGCGCATGCCCACGGCCTATTTACCGGATGAAGATCAGGGAATACTGCTGGCTCAGGTGATGATGCCCACGGGGGCGACGCTGGAGCAGACAGGCGAAATCGTCGGGCGGATTCAAAAGTACTTCAACGAAAATGAAAAAGAAGCTGTGGAAACGATTATGACTGTCACCGGTATCGGATTTTCCGGTCGATCGCAAAATAACGGCATGGTGTTTTTAAGATTGAAAGACTGGCATCTGCGCGACAAAGAACATCTGAAAACAAAAGCCATCGTCGAGAGGGCCATGCAAGAGTTCTCCGGCATCCGCAACGCGACTGTTTATGTCTTTGAGCCACCCCCCGTCCCTGAATTAGGTATGTCCACGGGTTTTGATTTCCAGCTTCTCGACCGCGGCAATCTCGGCCACCAGGCACTGATGGAAGGCCAGAACCAGTTATTGGAAATAGTGGAACAGGACCCCCGCGTTACCAAAGTGCGCCCCAACAGCCTGCCCGATGTCCCCGAATACCGCATCGACGTGGATTGGGAAAAAGCGGGCGCGCTGGGCCTTCCCATTACATTCATTCACCGGACCATCTCCGCTTCTTTCGGCAGTGCCTATGTAAATGACTTCACGCACGGCGGCCGCGTTAAAAAAGTTCTCCTGCAGGCGGACGCCCCTTTCCGCATGTTGCCTAAAGATCTGGAAAATCTGTACGTCCGCAACATGCAGGGGGAAATGGTTCCTTTTTCCTCCTTCGCTTCCGGCCGGTGGATATCCGGCGCTCCTAAAAAGAGCCGCTTCAACGGCTTCCCCGCCATCAATATCTGGGGCGAACCCGCACCCGGCAGAAGCTCGGGCGAAGCCATGAAGGCTATGGAAGAAGCGGTGCGGAAACTTCCGGCCGGTTTCGGGTTCGACTGGAGCGGCCTTTCCTATCAGGAGCGGATGGCCAGCACACAGGCTCCCATGCTGTACGCCTTTTCCATTTTCGTGATTTTTCTGTGCCTGGCCGCGCTGTACGAGAGCTGGACGGTTCCCGTTTCGATACTTCTGGTGATCCCCCTGGGAGTCCTCGGCGGTATTATCGCATCAAGTACCAGAGGACTGGCCAACGACGTTTATTTCCAGATCGGTTTGCTCACCACGCTCGGCCTGGGCACCAAAAATGCCATTCTGATTGTACAGTTCGCAAAAAAAGGGTTGGAAAACGGCTTGGGGCTGATCGAGGCAACGATTGAAGGAGCGAGGCTGAGATTCAGACCGATTATCATGACTTCGCTGGCTTTCGGCTTTGGTGTTCTGCCATTGGCGCTTACCACCGGCGCCAGCGCGGGAGCCCAGAATGCCATCGGTACCAGTGTTCTGGGGGGGATGATCACAGCCACGGTTCTGATAGTTATTTTCGCACCTCTTTTTTATGTGATAATTGAAATGTTTTTCGGTCGACAGCAAAGACAGCGGGCACAGACAGGCACAAGCGCGGACAATTTCTTCACAGGGCTCAAAGATAAATTTTCCGGCCGCCGGCAAAGATAGCATCAGACGGCGCAAAGCGCATATTCGCCGTTGACGGGCGCCTGCGGGAAATCGTCGGGGACACTTCACGCAACAATCGCGATCAGTGGACAGCCACGCTCAATAACGAGGAGACCTTTAAAAACGATCGGTTTCGTCATTTCGAACGCTCCCCTGTCGCTTCGAACGCACGTGAGAAGTCTGAAATATCCCTCGCTTTGCTCGGGACAGGGATTTCTCGTCGCTACGCTCCTCGAAATGACACAATCGCGATGCTCCTCGAAATGACAACATTCAATAAGGCCTCACGAGGTTTGCAGCTCATACAAAACCTTTGACTCTGTACGTTCCATCCGGAATCTGTTGCTTTCTTCAGGGCATATTCCCTGTGGAATACAGTTTGAGAAGGAACATCGATCTTGAGAGACACTGTGACACTGTTCCGCCGGATGCGCCAGCGGACACGGATGACCCCGCGACCATTGCTGCTCTTTCTCCTCGTCATGACGGTCCTGTCCTGTCACGGGGTACCTGCCGAAGCCGATTCCCGCAGGGACCACAGGGCGAGAACGTCCGACACCGTTACCCTCTATCTGGAAAACGACCTGTTCGGTTTCAAGAACAGGGATCGCTACTATACCCATGGAACGAAACTGTCATGGATATCACGGGATCTCGATAACTATCGAGAGGTCCTGAACCTGCCGGACTGGATGCTCCGGTTGATCGATAGCCTTCCTTACGTCAATGATCCCGGGGACATCCGAACAGTCTCCCTCTCCCTGGGGCAGAACATATACACGCCGGAAGACAAGGAGCGCGGTGATCTTGTACGGGATGACCGGCCTTACGCGGGTGTAACGTACCTGGGGCTGGGTCTCCAGAGCAAAAGTACGCGCAGGATGGACACCCTTGAACTGAATCTCGGCATTGTGGGACGCCACTCCTACGCGCAGGACTGTCAGGTCGTTATTCACCGGAGAATGGGTTCCGTCAAACCCCGGGGTTGGGAACACCAGCTTCGTGACGAGCCGGTGTTGAACCTCTATTTCGAACGGAAGAGACGATATCTGGAGAGACGGTTTTCAGACGGATGGGGATTCGATGTCATTCCTCACCTGGGAGTGGCCGTCGGAAATCTCCTCACCGGGGTCAATCTCGGGGGCCAGGCCCGATTCGGATGGAATCTGCCGATCGATTTCGGCACCTACCTGATCCGGCCCGGTTCCGACAGCAGTGCTCCTCTTGACGACGGGGACCCCCGTTTCAATGAACCGATGCACCGTCTCGGCATACACCTTTTCTGCGCTATCGATACAAAAGCGGTTGCCCGGAATATATTTCTCGACGGAAGCACCTTTCGAGACAGCCACAGCGTTGACAAGAAGTACCTCGTGGCGGACTTCATCGCCGGTATCGGCGTGATCGCACACCGTTTTAAAATCACCTACTCGTATGTATTCCGGACGAAGGAGTTCACGTCACAGAGGGATGAACATCAGTTCGGGGCGATTGCCCTGTCATTTACGTTTTAAAGGAAGCATTGTCTATGGCGGCAATACCGGCCCTTTCCCCGAACCGGAAGAAACGGTTCAAGAAGTTACGCTCGAAAAAACACAGGGACAGGGAAGGACTGTTCCTGGCGGAAGGACTGAATGCCCTCAGAGAGGCTCTCAAGGAAAACCGTTATCCACTGAAGGCGATCATCGTGGCGGCGGATGCGGCGAAGGGAGCTACAGAACACCTCCTTCTTCAGACAGCCCTGACCGGCGATATTCCCCTGTACTCCTGTTCCCGTGAGACCTTGAGGGAACTATCCACGGAAGAACAACCGCAGGGAATCATCCTTGTCTGCGAAACAAGGACATATCCCCTGGACAGCATGGCCGGCGGAACGCAGGACCGCATGATTTACCTGGATGGCGTTTCCGACCCGGGAAACCTGGGATCGATCATGAGAACGGCCCTGTGGTTCGGCGTGGACCACATACTGATGGGACCATCCTGCGTCGACCCGTTCAATACAAAAGTCATCCGCTCGTCCGCGGGCGCACTCTTCGGGATGTCCATCGTTCAGGCCGTCGACACCGGAGACATTCTGAACCTCGCGCGCCGGGGCGGCTGGGAACTGGTCGCGACGGCCCCCCGAGGCGGAGAGGACCCCGGCAGTATCAAAAAATGCGGAAAATATATTTTCCTTCTCGGCAACGAGTCACGGGGACTCTCACCGGAACTGATGGACCAGGCGGACAGGACGATCACCATACCCGGCCGGGGGGGCGCAGAGTCGCTCAACCTCGCCGCCGCGGCCGCAATCCTCCTGTACGCGACAGGCGGGACGGAACACTGAAACGCGTCGTCCGGGAGGCATCTCTCTTCATGGGGAGTATACACCATGATCCCTGGTCCGCCCTGCCGAGAGAATTTTTCACAGACCCACGGGCCCGATGAATCACACCAGCCGAGAAAAGACTATCATCGACCCGTCAAGAACGGTGATGATCTCCGGTGGAAGGGCCGTGCCTCTCATCCTCACCACCGTCCTTGTCAGGCCGGGACAAACTCTCAAGGACCTTTCGTTTTTTCTCAACTTCTGGTATGAGTGACCACTGATCTGAGGACTTCGCCCTGCCGTAGGCACCGCGCGGTTTTGAGTATTTCAGAAAAAGAAAAAGGAGCGCACCTCTATGAAAGACATCGTCATCGTTTCCGCCTGCCGAACGGCAATCGGCACCTTCGGCGGAAGTCTCAGGGACACCAACGGAGCCGTTATAGCCAGTGTCACCATGAAGGAAGCAATTAAAAGGGCGGGCATCACTGTGGATATGGTGGATGATATCCGCTACGGATGCTGTCTCGAACCGGTCGATACCCTCAACGTGGCCCGCGTGGCTTCCCTTCTGGCGGGCATTCCTGAAACATCGACAGCCGTCACCATCAACCGTGTCTGCATTTCCGGCATGGAAGCGGTTATTTCCGGCATGGCCATGATACAGGCAGGGCTTGCGGAAATCATACTGGCAGGCGGCGTGGAGCATATGTCCGGCGTTCCCTACACCGTTCCCGGGGCCCGCTGGGGCTGCCGCCTGCAGGATCAGGCACTCGTTGACTGGTTGATTCACGCCCTGCATTGCGGATCCCACATCATGCCAAACCCTGAAGACGGGCCCGTCAAAGAAGGCATGCCCCTGGAACTCTTCCGGGGCAAGCCCTATATCATGGGACACACGGCCGAATTCGTCGCCCAGATGATGAACATATCCCGGGAGGAAATGGATGAAGTGGCGCTGCGCAGCCACAACAGGGCCGAAATGGCAACAGTGGAAGGGTTTTTCAAGGAAGAAATCGTACCTGTCGAACTACCCGGCAAGCGGGGTAAACCACCGGTCATCTTCGACAGGGATGAGCATTTTCGTCCCGGCTTGACCATGGAGGCCCTGCAAGACATGCCCCCGGCCTTCATTCCCAAGATCGGTAAAGTTACGGCCGGAAATGCTTCCGGGATCAACGACGGATCAAGCGGCATGATCATAATGTCAGCCGAGAAGGCCCGGGAACTGGGTCTTGAACCCATTGCCCGTATCAAGGCCGTTGGTTACGGAGGCGTACATCCCTCCGTCATGGGTCTGGGACCGGTTCCGGCAGTGCGCAATCTTACGGAACGGTCCGGGCTGGCCGTGGGTGATTTTGAAATCATCGAACTGAACGAGGCCTTTGCCGCCCAGTACATCGGCTGTGAGAAAGAGCTGGGGATCAACAGGGAGATAACCAATATCTGCGGATCGGGCATCGGGCTCGGCCATCCCGTGGGATCCACGGGATCCCGCATCATGGTAACGCTGCTCCACACCATGAAAAGAAACGGCAACACCCTGGGGCTGGCTACGCTGTGCGGCGGCGGCGGCGTGTCAATGGCATGCGCCCTGGAAATGATATAAGGCCGGGCAACAGACAGGAGAAGAGCAAGAAAATGAAGGAAAGAGATTCTTTTTACACCTTTCAGGGGGCATCGCGCTATGTTCTTGACGCCGAACTGGCAAAAATCGTCAACGTTACCATGGCCCTCGAAATGCCCCTGCTGCTCAAGGGAGAGCCGGGGACGGGCAAAACGATGCTGGCCCATGCCATCGCCGAGAGCCTGAAGATGCCGCTCATTGTGCTGAACGTAAAGTCCGGCATGAAACTGGTGGAAGCGCTGTACCAGTACGATACGCTGACCCGTCTCAATGACAGCCGCTTCGGTGACTCGAGCCGGGATGTAAGCAATATCGAAGAATACATCCGCATGGGCAAAATCGGTCAGGCCTTTACGGCGGAACAGCGGACCGTTCTGCTCATCGACGAGATAGACAAGGCGGATACGGATTTCCAGGATGACATGCTGGATATCCTGGACCAGATGCAGTTCGACATCATGGAAATCGACAGGACGGTGACGGCCCGGCACCGTCCCGTGGTTATCATTACATCGAACGCCAAGAAGGATCTTTCCGACCCCTTTCTGGGGCGGTGCAACTTTCACCACATCGCTTTTCCCGACCCGGAAATAATGCAGCAGATCCTCAATGTCCACTTCCCCTCCATCGAGGAAGACCTGATGCAGGCCTGTATCAGCGCCTTCTACCGGCTTCGGCGGCTGCAGGGAATCGAAAAGAAACCGGCCACCCGGGAACTGATCAATTGGATCCGGGCCCTCAGAGCGGATCCCCATTTCGAGGTGTCGTCACTGAAAAGGAGTTCTCCCCCTTACCTGGGCGTTCTCTTCAAAAAAAGCTCCGACCTTGCCATGGCCTCCCGCTACACGGGTACAGGCTGAAGGGGGAAATCGGAGCCGTGTTTTCAGCATTTTTCTATACCTTGAAAGGCCGCGGGATTCCCGTCACACCCACGGCCTACCTGCGTCTCCATAAGGCCATGAGCCTGGGCCTGATCCTCTCCATAGACGATTTGTACTCCGTGGCCCGGGCGATCCTCGTCAAAAGCGAACGCTATTTTGACCTCTATGACAAGGTTTTTTCGCATCATTTCAAGGACGCCGACCTGGATGACATCGGCGACATGGAACTGGACGCCCTGACCCGGGAACTGCTGCGGGACTGGCTGAAGAACCCGAAAGACGTGGCGGATGTTCTGGACATCAGCGAGGAACAGTTGAGTGCCATGACGCCCGACGAGGTACTCCAGTATTTTCTCGACCGACTCAAGGACCAGGAGGGAGCACATCACGGCGGTTCACGATGGATCGGCACGGGAGGCACTTCACCCGTGGGACATTCGGGGAACCACCCTGGGGGTATGCGCGTGGGAGGAGTGTCCCGGAACAAATCGGCCGTCAAGGTCGCCCTGGACCGGCGCTACAGAGATTATACCCAGGATGGCCCTCTCACCCAGTCCCAGATGGGAGAAGCCCTGAAGCGGCTCCGCCGCATGGTTCCCGAAGGCGCCCGGGATGTGGTCAATGTGGACAAAACAATCTACGAGACCATGAGGAACGCCGGAGAAATCGAGATTGTTTTTGATCACCGTCTGACCGACCGTCTCAAGGTGATCCTGATGATCGACAACGGTGGCTGGTCCATGGACCCTTATATATACACGGTGCAGACCCTCTTCGACTACGCTCGGAACCAGTTCAAGGATCTCACTACCTTCTATTTCCACAACACGATCTACGACACGGTCTGGCTTGACCCGCCACGGCGGCACAAGCCTGAATCGGTTCTCGACTTCGCCTCCCGAGATCCGGAAACCCGGATCATCCTGGTGGGCGATGCCAGCATGGGTCACCATGAACTGGTCTCCCGCGGAGGCGCTATCAGCTTCGGTGCGCGATCCCGCACACCCAGCATCGAAAACCTTCACTTCCTCGCCGATACCTTCCGTCATTCCCTGTGGCTTAACCCCAGTCCCGAGGAAGAATGGGAGTACATCCGGACCGTCAAGGCGATCAGACAAATTTTCCCGATGTTTCCCCTCACACTGGACGGGCTGGATCAGGCTGTTGGGTATCTCGTCGCGAAACACTGAACGGCATCCGCCGCCCGGTACTGCCCCGGCCGTCTGCCGGCGGCATCAGGCTTCCTCCACGTTGAGATCCCTGAAATACTCCGCTATGTTTTCACAGTGGTCGGAAATACGCTCCTGGTTGACAAGAACCCCGAGATAGATCGGACCTGATTCGGCCTGGCAGATTTTGCTGCAGACCCGCTCAAGATGATTGAGCTTGGCATTGGCGACCAGTTTGTCGATCTGCTCTTCCCGGGCGAAGATGGCCTCCATCGTCGTTTGGCTGTAGGTTCCCATCAGAGAAAGGGCGTCGTCGAGGTTGGCGGTTACAAGAGACCGGATCTCTGCCAGGTCATTGTCGGCAAATTCCGAAAAACAGACCATCTTCCGTGATTTTATTTCAGCGAGTTCACTGATGTTGGTTGAGTGATCGGCGATACGCTCGATATCATCCACCAGCGATGAATAGAGGAGCAGTTGCTTCGATGTGGACCTGGTGAGGAGACCTTCAGACACGCGCCGGAGAAAGATACCGATTTCCCATTTCAGGGAGTTGACGACGTTTTCAATATGACCCACAGTCTGCAGATTGCCGCTTTGAAAGCAGTCTATCAATCCTGCGGCGAGTAAATACATCCTTCGGGCAAGTACCATCTCCCGTTCCATTTCTTTCCGAGCCGCTTCCAGAGCAAGCTCCGCGTTCCCGAGGAGACGCTCGTCGAGAAAATCGGGCCAGAGCGAAAAAATCTCCCCCCGTTTCGGATACAGCACCCGTGCCAAATGGGCGAACCAGGGGAGAGTCGGGATAAAAATAAAGGCCACAAGCACGTTGAAGATAATGTGCCCCAGGGCTATCTGTTGGGAGACGCTCGACGAAAGGTTCTTCAGCACGGCCAGAAAAAGCGGGAAGGCTGCCAGACACACAACAGCCCCGACGAACTTGAAGAAGACATGCGACAAGACGACCCGCCTGCCCTCGGCATTGGCCGCCAGGGCGGTGAAGACGATAACCGCCGTGAACGCCGTACCGAGATTGGCCCCGATTACAAAAGGAAGGGCCGCCTCCAGGGAAAGCATACCATGGCCGGCAAGGATAACCAGAAGAGCGATTGGTATTGCCGAAGACTGCACCAGAACGGTAAATCCGCATCCGATGAGAACACCTGTAAGGGGACTTACGGTTTCATGGAAAAACTGCAGTATGGCGGGACTTTCCTTGAGAGGCTCCATGGCGTGAGACACAATGGTCAGGCCGAAAAACATGAGACCGAAATAAAAGATTCCCTCTCCCAGAGGCTTGAGTTTCCCCTTGCCCGTCACCCAGAGAAACGCTCCGGCAATGACAAACAAGGGTGAAAGATCGGTAACCCGCCAGACAACGAGCTGTACTGTGATGGTCGTTCCGATATCGGCCCCGATGATGACGCCGAGAGAGTGGAAAAAACTCATGAGACCGGCGCTGACGAGCCCCACCGTGAGAGCAGTGGTCGCCGTGCTGCTCTGGAACAGTACAGTCAGCAAGAAACCTGTGACAACACCCCAGAGAGGAGTTCTCACGGCATAGCCGAAGAGTTCCCGGGTACGGGTACTCGTGACGGATCGGCGAACCGTCTCGGTGACATGGACCATGGCGAAAAGAAAAAGCACCAGACCCGTTACTACCATAAAAAAAGGGGTAATCATTGTACAGAGCGATCCTTAACGGCGTTACCTGCAACGACAGGATAACTTTTCCCCCCGGTTGAGGACAGTGAAAAGACGACGGGCGCTTTAAAACGTCAGTACCTGATATCCCTGTTCCAGGTATTGTGCCAGCGCGGGATGTCCCTTCATCTCCGCGCACAGCGGCAATCCCTGTTGCCGTGCACTCTCCAGGGCTCCCATTTTACTCGCGCAGGCTTGGCAGACGCAATCGATCATGCCCCGTTTCCGGACTTCGCTGTACAGATTCGCAAAGGGGCTTTCGGGATCAGTGAGTTCTTTTACGGCTCTGGTCGCGCTTCCCTCGATCACCACCTTTACATCGTAGCCCTTTTCTTCCATGTCAAGCGCGTTAAGCAGAACATGGACGAAACACATGGACTCCCCGTTAAAGGCTGCCAACAGAACTTTTTTGCTCATTACGTTTCCCTCCCGACAGTGTTTTGTTTGTTACCGTATCACGTGACGCGATGATTACAGGCGCTCCCCCTGCCTGCCGATGACAATCGTCTCCAGGGGAACGGCTGCCCCGGCCCGTTCCATCGCCGTCCACAGAATCCGGGGCAGCCCCTGACAGCAGGGCACGTCCATGATCAGGACGGTGACACTGTTGATATGATTGCCGCGGAATATATCGGTAAATCTTTCAACGTAGGCCTCGGCATCGTCAAACTTCGGACATCCCGAAAGGAGAATTTTCCCCTTTAAGAATTCCCGGTGAAAACCGGGGCTGGCACAGGCTGTACAGTCGGCCGCCACGAGGAGATCGGCATCCTTCAAAAAGGGGGCGGTCGGGGGAATCAACCTGATTTTTACGGGCCAGTGGGTAAGTTCCGATGCCTCCCCTTCCTGCCGGACCGGTTCATTCGCCGCCCGGCAGGAATCCGGCACGTCGAAGGTTGTTATCTGTGACGACGGGCACCCGCAGGCCATGAGCTCCGGTGATGGATCGATGGAAAACATCCGGGCCTTCCGGAGGGCCTCCACGGCCTTTTCGTCGAACTCCTCGGCTTCCCGTTCAATGAGATATATGGCGCCCTGGGGACACTCGCCCAGACATGCTCCCAGGCCGTCACAGTACCTGTCGCCTACCAGACGGGCCTTCCCCTCCAGAAGCCTGATGGCCCCCTCGGAGCAGGAGGGAATGCAGAGCCCGCAGCCGTCACATTTTTCTTCGTCTATATGTACGATTGTACGCAGATGTTTCACTTCTTTTTTTCTCCTTGACCTGACCTCTGTTCGGTATCGAGAGGTGTCACGCTCGACATGCCGAAGGTTCTCTGTGCAGGCCTTACCGGACCGGTATCAGAGACTCCGCGGCATCCCCTCAATCGCGGGGAGCCCTCCGGCAGCATCGAAAGCCGGGGGGCCGCGGCACTGTCACTGATGAGTCACGCCCGGAAGCCATCGCCACGGATGGGACCAGACGTGTATGATTGTACTTCTATTAAGGGACTTCATCCCCCCGATTTGAATCGGCCGTTTTTGTCCTGTCTGCCACCTGGCAGGAGTTCCTCAGTCACGTATTGATGCCCATGCGGGGCAGTATCCAGAGCTGGAGGGCGAGCCAGCCCACCACAATGAGAATCAGTATGACAAGTTGTTTCATCGGTACAATGTCTCCCCAAGGTGTATTTATGGTTACTATAACCATTGTTGCTCCCATGTACAAGTTCGACGGCTTCGCAAAAAGTCCGGATGCATGACCTCCGGTATTATATGCCTGGATGCCCCCGTTACCCTCTCCTTGGTCCCTGTGGCGTACTCCACGGTGCGCGCCCTGACTGCGCTACTTTTTCACAAGGCCGTCCTCCATCGGACATTTTTCGATTTTGTACGAGGTCGTCAAGTTTCATGGCCGTTGCAACGGCAACGGGGAAGAATGCTGAAAATAACTTGACATATGGTTTTTCGGGACCTACATTTCAGGCCCGGTCGGAGCCGGATCCACGGCACGGCTGTTGCTGAGAGAGAGTTCCCCCTATGAAGATAGGATTACTGGGTCTTCCTGGTTCCGGAAAAACAACCATTTTCAATGCTTTGACAGGTATGCAGGCCCCCGTCGGCGGCTATGCCTCGGCAAAGACGGAGCCGAACCTCGCCGTGGTGACGGTTGCCGATGATCGAGTTAATCGCCTCGCTCAAATCTACAAACCGAAAAAAACCGTCTTCGCCACTGTTGAATGTGTTGATTTCGTCGGCTTTTCCAAGGATTCAACCCGGGACAGCGCCTTTTCCGCAAGTCAGACGGCCCTGATAAAGACACTGGACGCCCTTGCCCTGGTGATACGGAACTTCGATGACGTCGTGGAAGGTGAACCGACACCTGTGCGCGATCTCGAGATCATCGAAACGGAACTGCTCCTGGCGGACCTGATTCTCGTGGAACAGCGTCGGGAAAAGATAGCCCGGACCATGGACCGGGGAAAGAAAACGGCTGAACTGCAATCGGAGGAACAGGTTCTCAAAAGTGTTCAGGCATACCTCGACGACAACCGCCCCTTGAGGACAATTGATTTTACCGGAGACGAGGAACGCCTCATAAGCGGATTCCAGTTCCTGTCCAGGAAACCGGTCATGGTGGTCGTCAATTCATCGGAAATACATTTCGGCAGCAGCGGTTCGCTGATCCGCGCCCTGGAAGGACGATTCCGGGTCATAGAATTCGCGGGGCTCTTCGAGATGGAACTGTCCCGCTTGAGTGACGAAGAGGAGGCGAAACTCTTTATGGAAGACATGGGCATCACCGAATCGGCCCGCCATCGTCTCACCCGTTTCGCCTATGAAACCCTTGGGTACATCAGCTTCCTCACCGTCGGGCCTGACGAAGTACGGGCATGGACCCTGCGACGAGGGGCAAGCGCCCTCGAAGCGGCCCGCACTATTCATTCAGATCTCGCGCGGGGGTTTATCCGGGCGGAATGTTATACCTACGATGACCTGGTACACCTGGGATCCGAGAAAGCAGCCCGTGAACAGGGCCGGTTCAGGCTGGAAGGAAAGGACTATACCGTTCAAGACGGAGATGTTCTCAACATCCGGTTCAGCGTTTGATTCGTCGAATCCGTGCCTCTTCGAAAATCGAGTCCTGCACCGTTATGGATAATCACAGTCCTCGCCATCTCGTAAAAAACAAAAAACATCCTATGGAGAACTCTCCTGACAGGAGGTCTTGTGTCGTCTCTGGCTCGTCTCTTCCCCGCACTCGGGGATGTTCATTTTCGCGCCCTCTGGTTGGGCATGCTGCCGGGTATCCTGGCCATGCAGATGTTTTTTTTCGTCAACGGATATTTCGCTTTTCAACTGACCGGCGCCGCTTCATCCATAGGCATCATCTGGCTTGGGTTCGGTATTCCCAACCTGCTCTTCGCCCTGCCGGGCGGTGTCGTGGCCGATCACTACTCAAAGCGTCGTGTCCTTCTCATTACCCAGGTATTCCTCATGGGAGGCGCTGTAGTGACGGCCCTGCTGGTCCTGACCGGTGCCATCATGATCTGGCACATGGTGCTCATCGGAACCGTCATGGGAACGGCCTTTACCTTCCACATGCCGGCCAGGCAATCCTTCTCCGCCCAGTTGGTCACCCCTGCGTATCTCATGAATGCCATGGCCCTGAACGGTGCCGGTCTTAATGTCTGCCGCCTGCTGGGACCGCCTCTGGCAGCGGTGCTGATCGGCATATCATGGATCAACGTGGGCGGAACCTACGTGATCATGGCCGTCATGTTCGCCCTGGTCATCTTCAGCCTGTTCCGCATCACCCACAGCGGCTCCCCCGACGGCGGGAAAAAGACCCAGACGGGGTTCCGAAGCATGATCGATGGAATTCTGTATATTCGTCACAATTCCGTTGTCCTGATTCTTCTTATCATGAGCCTTGCCCCCATCATGCTCGGCCTTCCCTATCAGGCGCTGATGCCCGTTTTCGCGGAACGGGTTTTTTTCACAGGTCCCCGTGGTCTGGGCATGCTCATGATGGCCAACGGCGTGGGGGCCATGGCGGGCTCTCTCATCATTGCGTCGCTCCGGGAACTGAAGAATCGCGGTCTGGTACAGATAGGCCTGGGCATCCTTTTCGGTCTTTCTCTCGCCCTGTTTTCCCTGGTCACGTCCTATGTCCTGGCCCTGGCCGTGCTTTTCGTCGTGGGCATCGCATCCTCTTCCTACCTGGCACTCAACGCGACCCTGATAATGGAAAATTCAGACAGGGGCTACCATGGACGGGTCATGAGCATTTATATGCTTACCTTTTCGGCCCTTCCTCTCGGAAACGCGGTCCTGAGCGTCTTCGCCGACAGCATCGGAGCCCCCGCAACCGTCGGCATCGGCGGCCTCCTTCTGGCCGGGACAGTCTTTATCTTCGGCCGTTTGAGCCGTTCCTACCGCGCCCTGTGATACAGCCGGGCCGTTTTCTGCCGACACCAGAGTTTTTTTGCGAAGAACGGTAAAAGGATGCTATAGTACATGCTCAATATCCCGCTTGAAATCCATCATGTGAACCACATCATCAACAAAGAGGAGGTGGCGCCATGCAGGCCCTGTTTACATTGACATCATCGGAATCGAAGCGACTCATTGCCAAGGCGGTGGCCGCGATGCCCGAAGTTCAGGAAGCCATGAATGAAGGCTATCTCATCATCGGCAGGGGATCGACCAACGCCTATATTGCCGAGGAACTCCTGGAACGGACAATCGAAAAAGAAAAATACGTGGCCGGCCAGGTCATACGGGGCGTTCCCTGTGCCCTTATGCGCGGCGTGAGACTTCAGCCGGTTGTTTTTCACAGGGGGAACCTCCTGGAAGTCGAGCCCTCATCATTGCTCGACAAGCTCGGCCGGGGCGACATTCTCCTGAAGGGAGCCAACGCCATCGATCATTCCGGGGCCATCGGCGTCTTTATGGCGAGCCCCCTGGGCGGAACTATGGGTGAATTTTACCTGCCCATGCAAGCCCGGGGAAGCACAATCATTTACCCCGTCGGCCTGGAAAAAATGATTCCTTCCGTTGAAGAAGCGGCCCGCATGGGAGGCATCCTGACCTTCGAACGCAGCATCGGCGTCCCCGTGGGCATGGTGTGCGTGGCCGACGGCATCCCTTACACCGAGCTGGACGCCCTGGAGGAACTCTTCGGTGTCGATGCGGTCCACTTTGCTTCGGGAGGATACGGCGGCGCTGAAGGGTGCGTTACCATCGCCATTGAAGGAGACGATGTCGATGTTAATGATTGTGTTGATTTTATAGAAGAAACGATAAAGGGCGAACCGCCTCTGCCGGCGGTAAAAACGCCCTGCGGCACCTGTCCCGTCCTCTGCAGCTTCCAGGGGAAGGACGAAACGGATCTGCCGCCCTACTTGCGCGGAGAATGACACCGGCCATGGGCGGTGGTGTTCCCTTCACCGCATCAGTTTGATTTTCATGGTCACTGTCGCTTTACAGGGCCATCCGCGGCTCCCTGTCAGGACGTCCCGGATGCCCCGCTTTCCAGCGCTACGGCCCCCGTACTGGCTATGTCCTTCACGCCGAGAGGCTTGAGAAAATGCAGGGCCGTTTCAACTTCCATCCTGGTCCCGACAATCTGGAGGATACAGTAGGAGTCTTTCATGGAAACCACGGTACAGCCGAACATATCGACAGCACGAAAAAGATCGGACCTGTTTTTCGTGGTTACGGGAAGCCCCATGAGCATCATCTCGCGCTTCACCGAGTGAGAGTCATCCAGGACGGTGACGGACAGAACGTCCACCAGGCGGTCTAACTGCTTTCTCACCTTCTCCATGAAGTTCGGATCGACCTTGCTCACGGACGTTATGCGCGAAACGTTCGGCGATATGGTTTCCGCGACGCAGAGACTCTCGATGTTGTAGCCCAGCCGCCCGAAGACGCCCGCCACTCGTGACAGGACACCGGGTCTGTTATTGACGAGCATGGATATGACATGTTCCCTGACTTCACTTTTCACCGGCACACTCCTCTCAGATCATTCAGACCGCCCGTAAATCATTTCAATGTTCGATTTCCCGGGAGGAATGATGGGATAGACAAAGTTGTCCTCGTCCACGAGAACCTCGAGCAGGAAGGGACCTTCGGCCCGGCTGAGTTTTTCAATGCCCGCGGCGGGATCCTGGACCGAAACCTTTTCCGACGGGATACCGAAGCCTCTGGCAATCCCGGTTATGTCGACCCTGTCGGACAGCCTGCTGTCGCGAAACCGGGAATGATAAAAATGATGCTGTATCTGGCGGATCATACCCAGGTTACCGTTATTGTAAACGACGATCTTGACGGGAACATTGTAATATCCGATGGTGGCCAGTTCCTGTACGTTCATGAAGAAACCGCCGTCTCCCGTGAAAGCGACGACTTCGTGATCGGGAGCCCCGATCCCGGCACCCATGGCGGCGGGAAGGCTGAAGCCCATCGTTCCCATACCACCACTGGTTATCAGACCCCGGGGAATCCTCACCTTCCATGAGCGGACCGTCCATATCTGATTCAGCCCCACATCGGCTACCGCTATGGTTTTTTGGGGCATGCTCGCCTGCACCTGACGAATGAATTCTCCGGCAGGGCCGCACCCGTCGGCACAACCCTCTTTTTCAATGCGACTCCTCTCACCCTCAATCCGCGTGAGCCAGTCCTTCCGGTTTTTCGTTGTCACCAGACCGAGCAGTTCTTTCAGTGCCACCCGGATGTCAATGACTGCGGAAATGTCGGTCTTTATGTTCTTGCCTATGGATGTCGGATCCACGTCAATCTGGGCGATGGTTGCAAGGGGAGCGAATTCTTCGATCAGTGAAGTGGTGCGATCGCTGAAGCGGGCTCCCACGGCAAGGATAAAATCAGCCTGGTGTACCACGCGGTTCGCCAGGTCCATCCCGTGGGTGCCGATGAGACCGAGGTTGAAGCCGTTGGTGGTGTGGGCCGAACCGATGCCCATCATCGTGGTTACAAAGGGAATGCTCCCCTTTTCTACGACGTCCGAAAGCTCTGTGAATGCCTGGGCAAGCTTGACGCCTCCGCCGACAAGGAGAACGGGACGTTCCGATTCGTTGAGCAGACGGGCTATCTGCTTGAGACGGGGCTGTTCTTCGTCACCGAATTGAACCTGTTCGGGCTTGACGAACCCCACCTCTCGATGTTCCTCCTCGTCACACAGGGCATTCATCACGTCTCTGGGCAGATCGATCAGCACGGGGCCCGGTCGGCCGCCCCTGGCTATGGCCATGGCCTCCCTGACGGTGGATGCCACCTCCCGGGGATCCTGCACAAGAAAACTGTGCTTTGTGATAGGCATGGTGATCCCGATAATATCCGTCTCCTGGAAAGCATCGCTTCCCAGGAGATTGGTGGTAACCTGTCCCGTGAGGGCTATGAGAGGTGTTGAATCCATGTATGCCGTGGCTATTCCGGTGACGAGGTTCGTGGCGCCTGGTCCCGATGTGGCGAGACAGACCCCCACTTTGCCCGTGGCCCGGGCGTACCCGTCGGCGGCATGGGCCGCTCCCTGTTCGTGCCTGACAAGATAGTGTCGAAGAGCACATTCTTCCATACAATCATGAATGGGGAGGGTGCTCGCGCCGGGATACCCGAAAATATCATCCACTCCTTCTTCCTTCAGCGTTTTTAAAAGTATCTCTGCTCCTTTTCTTTTCATGATCAACTCTCCGTTATTGTCCTGAGGTAAACTAAAAAAACCGCCATCCTTCCGGAAGCGGCTTTTTCATCAAAAAAAGCCGCGGGCTTTTCAGGGTCCGCGGCTCGATCAATACTGCTGTGTCAGTTCAGTCAAGCGGCAGTCCCCGAGGGTACTACTACAGGTACATATACGTTGCGTACCACACATACCGGCTGACTGTTCATTCGTTTCCATCCTCCCAAAGCACTAGCATAACAGGTACGTCACATATACGAAGAAATCGACAATGTCAAGAAAAAACAGGCCCCCGGCACACCCATGGTCATTCCTCCCATGATTCCCGGTCGCGCTTCAGAAAAGTGCCGAGATCACTTCCGGCGGCATCCCGGTGCCCCGGGGAAAAGCTTTTTTCAACCGCCATGGATTCCGTGGGTTCCGTCCCCTCAAGGTAGCTTTCGAAAACACTCGTCTTCGAACCCGCCGGAGCGGGTCGTCCCGTTTCCGGGTCTATGCGGACAAACACGACTCCCTCGGGAGAAGTGAAGGTCTCCACGGGCTTCGACTCGAGAGCCTTTTCCATGAAATACAAAAAGATCGGGCTTGCCGCCCGCGAACCCGTTTCCAGTCTCCCGAGGGGCCTGAAATCATCGAAACCAACCCAAACGGCGGCCACCAGCGATGGCGTGTATCCGATGAACCAGGCATCCCTGAGGTCGTTGGTCGTACCCGTTTTTCCCGCCACGGGCCTTCCCAGGGCCTTCACGCGCCAGCCCGTTCCGCTTTGGACGACCCCTTGTAGAAGATGGCTGGTTATGAAGGCGATGCGCGGGTCGATGGCCCGCTTCAGAGATGGCTTGTTTTCCTCGATTACAGTACCGCTCCTGTCGACAATCATCCGTATGAAGAAAGGTTCAGCCTGGTCCCCGTTATTGGCAAACACGCTGAAGGCCCGGACGGTTTCGAGCAGGGTGATACCCGAACTCCCCAGGGCCAGAGACAGGTCCCGTGCCAGGGGGGAGGTGATCCCCATGTTCCGTATGTAATCAAGCGCGTACTCGATACCCATATCCTTGAGAATCTTGATGGTAACCAGGTTTCTGGAGCGAATGAGAGCCGTCCTCAGGGTTGTGGGTCCATGGAATGTTTCTTCGTAATTGCGCGGTTTCCAGGCACTGTCCTGAAGGGTGTCCCGGTAGACGATCGGGGTGTCCATAACGATCGTGGACGGCGTCATTCCCCTGTCGAAGGCAGCAGCATAGATGAGGGGCTTGAAGGATGAGCCTGGTTGCCGCACGGCCTGGGTGGCCCGGTTAAACTCGCTTTCTTCAAAGTTCCGGCCGCCCACCATGGCTTTTATTGCACCGGTCCGGCTTTCGATGCACATCAGGGCTCCCTGGACCTCGGGCTCCTGCTCAAGCTCCAGCAACAGGGGGGAGAGCGGCTCGCCGGCACGAGCGTCGAGGACTCGCGCCTCGACCACATCACCTGCTCGAAGTATCGCGTCGGGATCTTTGTTTCCTGTCGCCCAGGCCATGTCCTTCATGGCCATGACCGCTTCAAGGGGACCTATGCGGAGTCGCGCCATCTTTTCCTCCCGATCGATCCCGGTGACCAGGGCGGAGACAATCCGGCCGGTTTCAGGAATAGATCGTCCCAGATCAATCCACAGGGCTTCGAGGAAAGCTTCGAACCGTTCAGGCGGAATGTTTTCGGGAGCCCCCCGGTATCCCTGGCGGTGATCCAGTTCCCGGAGACCGCGGTCCACGGCATCCCGGGCGGCTTTCTGCATCGACACGTTCAGCGTGGTGTAGACTTCCAGCCCCTCCTTGTAGAGCACCCGGCTGCTGTAGCGCTCCTGGATATAACGTCGGACAAGCTCGGTGAAATGAGGAGCGATTTTCTCCACATCACCCGGTTTCTTAAAGGCGAGAGGTTCTTCGAAGGCTTCAGTCCTCTCATTCGCCGTAATGTAGCCTTCATCGACCATCCTGCTGAGAACATAGGCCTGTCTCTGCCGGGCCCGTTCCAGGCGGAAGAGCGGGCTGTAGGTGCTTGGCGCTTTCGGAAGGCCGGCGAGCAGGGCGGCTTCGGCAAGGGAAAGGTTCTTCGCCTCTTTTCCGAAATAGCGTTCAGATGCCGCTTCAATGCCGTAGGTTCCATGGCCGAGGTAAATCTGGTTCAGATAGAGATTGAGTATCTCATGTTTTTTCAGGTACCGTTCGATTTTCAGGGCGAGAAGTGCCTCCCGCACCTTCCGCATGTAGCTCTTTTCCGGGGTCAGAAAGAGCGTTTTCGCAACCTGTTGGGTTATGGTGCTTCCCCCCTGGACTATCCGGAGGGCCTGAAGGTTTTTGAAAAAAGCCCTTACAATTCCCTGGAAGTCCAGCCCCCGGTGGCTGAAAAAGCGGGAATCCTCGGCGGATATGAAGGCCTGTATGACATGAGGCGGAAGTTCCTGTATGTTGATAACCCTCCGGTCCTCAAGATAAAATTGGTCGATAAGCTCATTGTTGTCGGCATAGACCCGGGTTACGATGCTGGGGCGATAATCCCTGAGGACTGATATACTGGGCAGATCCCTGTCGAGAAAATAGAGAAAAACTCCCGCGAATATACAGGCGGAAAGAACCAGGGCGACACAAGCCGGGAACAGTCTCGCGAACCTGCACCTTTTCTTGCCTGGATCGACCTGCCTGTTGCTCCGGGAAGCCATGCCTGTTGTTCCCCTCATGTGCCACTGTCGCCTGCCCCGTCGCGGACTTCTTCACTAACCTTCTTTTCTCCTTTTTTAATCACCCAAATGCTTAGTTCATAGAGCATAATTATGGGGATTGCCAGGAGCAGCTGGGTCACAACATCGGGGGGGGTAAGGAGGGCACCCACGATGAAACTTACTAATATCGCATACTTTCTTCTTTTTTTCAGAATGGCGGAATTCACAATGCCGACCCTGGCCAAAAAATACATGAAAATGGGCAGTTCAAACACAACGGCGAAGGCGATCAGCAACTTCATGGTGAATCCCAGGTATTCCCGCATGGAAATCATGGGCCGTATAAACTCGGTGGTAAAGGTGAGGAAAAAGGCGAATCCCAGGGGGAACACCAGGAAATAGGCAAAAAGGGCGCCTCCGATAAAGAACAGCGAGGAAATCACTACAAAGGGTACTATGTATTTTTTTTCCGATGAATACAGTCCGGGTGATACGAACTTCCATACTTGGTAAAGACTGTAGGGACTGGTAAGAAAAATAGCCGCGAAAAAGGATACCTTGAGGTAGGTGAAAAATGCCTCGGGAAGGCTTGTGAATATCATCGAGCCCTCGCCGGGCATGACTCCTTCCAGGGGATACATGATAATCCCGAAAATCCGTTCTTTGAAAAAGAAACAAAGAACAAACCCGACGCACAGGACGATCAGGACGCGGATAAGGCGGGTACGCAGTTCCTCAAGGTGGTCGGTGAGGGGCATTTTTTCTTCGTCGATTACGGTATCATTCATGGGAGAACTTCATGCGCGGGCGCATTCAGGGAGTTTCACGCGGAAAATACTATGAATGGGACGGCGGTTGCTCCTCTTCTTCGCTTGTGTCGTTGTCGCTGTCTTTGACATCCTCTGCAGCCTCCGCAGCAGGAGAGGCGCCTTTGTCCTGGTTCTTGAGAGCACCGTGGATAAGGGAATTTTTTATATCATCGGCATCTTTCTTGAATTCATCGACATGGAGACTTTCCTTGACATCGTCTGCGGCCCGCCGGAATTCAGCAAGCCCTTTTCCAAGTGATTTCGCCAGGTCGGGTAGTTTTTTCGGCCCGATAATGATGAGGGCAACGACCAGGATCACTACGAGTTCAGTCATTCCGATACCAAACATAAAGCGCCTTCTTCCTGCTGAGAATAATGTGAGGACTATACCCGGAGTTTACGATTATTGTCAATCAGTTTCCGGTTCCGCTGCTGTCCGCTCATCCGGACAGGCCGACCGGCCTTGCGTCGTTTCATCCTTCAGGACGACACGTATGTCTTCCACGAGTTGCTGCGCCAGGGCGGCCATGACCTCGTTCATGGCTTCCACCAGACCGGCAGGTCCGTCCCCGGCAATGATCTTCTCCCGGCTGTAGGTGTTTTGAAACAGCACACGCTCCGGCACGCTCTTTGGGAGGGTGTCCAGGAAAGTCGCCGTAAACCGGAGAACCGCCTTCCTGCTTCCGTGGTCGATTTCCTCATGGCAGTCGATGAGCCTCCCCTCCAGGCAGTAGCGGCTTTTCTCATAGGCGTAATCGACGAAAAGGGCCTTGAACATGTGGGCGTCCAGGAGCGTTGAGGCCACGTATTCCGTAACCATATCGGCGGGGCTGTCTTTCCACCGATGGTAGTGATAAGCCGCGCTCCTGAAGGGAGCGGACCGGTATATCATCGCATTTCCCCGGCAGTGGTGTGCCGCAGTAAAGCGCAGGACCGCCACCGTATCCTGCGTGAGGGGAGTGCCCCGCGAGGGGGATACCCCTAATTCGGGCTGTTCGAGTACATAGCCGGCTATCTCCGGGGTCGCGGTTCTCCCCCCGGCACATCCGGATATGACAAGAAGGACCGTGACGGCCATCACCGCCGGTATGGCGGCCCTGAAAAAATTTTTTCTCATGATTCTACCGTTCTCCTCCTCCGGCCGGCTCCGGCGGTCTGCTGAACAGTATGTCCGAGGGATTCAGGGAAAGCCGCCTGACAATGTCGTCGATGGCCTGTGTCGTACCGCGAAGCCGGGAACTTATGTCCCTGATTTCAAGAGCCGTGAAACGCACCGTCCTTTCAAGCTCTTCCATGAGTTCGCCCGTCTGCTCCTCCAAGGCATCCATACGGTCTCGAGCATGCCCTGTCGCCCCGGGAATGTCGGCCTCCGTTACGGCCCTTTCAACCAGATCAACGACCCTTCGTGTGTCCGCGAGCAGGCCGGTCAGCTCCGCAACGATTCGTTCCGGCTCTCCTTCGGCCATTATCCGGTCAAGACCGCCAAGGGTTCGTTCCAGGCGACGCATCGAGCCATCGAGGCTAAGGATCAGGTCTGTTATTTTCGGATTGTTCAGGATGACATCAGCCGCCCTGACCGCAGAGTGGAGATCCCGGGACAACTCCTTGAGGTCGATCTCGCCGATCTGGTCCGCAATGGTGTTGATCCGCGTAAAGATTTCGCTTATCCCCGACGGTCGTGAGGGAATAAGGGGATATTCGGGGAGGAAGGAATGCTCCTGAATCGTTTCCGGATCGTCCTTTGACCGCCTGTTGAGTTCCACGAAAACCATCCCCGTGATGCCGAGGGGCTTCAGTTGCGCCACTGTCGCGCGCTGAAGCTCCTCATCGATATTTATTTTCATGACAACCTCAATGAGTCGGTTATCCGGCGCGATACCTATACTCTCAACGCGGCCCACGGTGACTCCGCGGTACTTGACCGTCGAATCGGCGGAAAGACCCTGCACGGATTCGTCAAAATACGTGACGTACCTGTCGCCTCCGGCAAAGTAATCGGATGCGCCAAGCCACACCACGGCGGCCACACCGATCAGGATGCCGATGATGACAAAGAGACCGATCATAAACCGCGACCTGTTTCCCGCCATTGTCACTCTCCTCGCGAACCCTTCAGCCAACTCGCCTGTTGAGAAAATTTGTAACCCGCAGGTCCCGTGAACTGTGCATCAGTTCACGGGGATCACCTTCCGCTATGACTCCCTTCTCTTCGCCGTCAAGCATAATCACGCGGTGAGCTATGTTAAGAATCGATTGAAGTTCGTGACTGACGACGATCATCGTGGTCCCCATACCCTCGTTGATACTGACGATCGTCCTGTCCAGCTCCGCCGACGTCACGGGGTCCAGGCCCGCCGAGGGCTCATCGAAAAAGAGAATCTCCGGATCCCGGACCATGGCCCGGGCCAGGCCCGCTCTTTTCTTCATGCCTCCCGACAGTTCAGCCGGCAGCAGGTCATCATACCCGTCGAGACGGACCATGCCGAGTTTCATGCGAACGAGCATTTCCTTCAGTCTTGCCGGCATGTCGGCATGTTCCGCCAGGGGGAGGAATATGTTTTCCGACAGCGTCATCGACCCCAGCAATCCACCGGACTGGAACAGCACTCCGAACCGTTGGCGGATACGGACCCTGGTTGCTTCATCGGCGGCGTGGATATCGATGCCGTTGATGAGCACCCGCCCCTCAACAGGGGTGAAAAGGCCGATCATGTGTTTCATCAGGACAGTCTTTCCCGAACCGCTTCTTCCCATGATCACCAGGACTTCGCCACGGTATACCTTGAAGCTCACATCCTTCAGGATCGTTGTCCCTTCGAGTCGGGCCGTCAAACCTTCAACACTGACGACTTCTTCCCGACTTTCATCGTTCATGGTGTCTCCCGCTCCGTCAAGACCGCCGGCCATATCCGCCGCGCGGGCGCTTCGCCATCATGGTTGCTGCCGCCTCAACGGCCATGTATCACAGGTAGTGAAAGACGACAGCAAAAATTGAATCGGCAAGTACTATCAAAAATATGGACGTTACGACGGCCGAGGTTGTGGCCGTTCCGACGCCTTCTGCTCCCCGCTCCACCCGCAGCCCCCGGTGGCAACCGATGCCGGATATGATGGCCGCAAAAACGACAGACTTGATAAGGCCCGTGGTAATGTCGGACACGGCGATGCTGTTGCCGGTCTGGTTGATATAGGTCATGAAGGTCAGGTCAAGACCAAGGACACCCACCACCAGGCCTCCTGCCAGGCCGAACAAGTCCGCGTAGAGCGTCAGGAGGGGCACTACGATAAAAGCGGCCATAACCCGGGGGACAACGAGAAATTTCATGGGATCGAATCCCATGATGACAAGGGCATCGACCTCTTCATTGACCACCATGGTACCGAGTTCCGCGGCAAAGGCTGAACCCGACCGTCCCGCGACTATAATGGCCGTCATCAGGGGTGCCAGTTCCTTGACCATGGCTATGCCCACAAGGGGGGCTACAAAAATGTTTCCACCCAACGGTTTTAACTGTAGTGACGACATGAAAGCGATGATGAGACCAACGAGCAAACTGATAAGGCCCACGATGGGAAGTCCCTGAACGCCTATCCGCCTGACGTTGCTCGCCACGTCAACCCACCTGATTTCCGGGACATGCGCGAGAGAGTGCACAAAGGCCAGGATGATTTCTCCCAGGAATGTAATGAGGGCCCTGAACTCTCTCGCCGCTGTGATTGTCATGTCCCCGATTCCAGCGACGGGGCGCACCGCCTGTTCCTGCGGATGGGGAAGGCCTCCGGACAGATGTTTCACATCCGCGAGACTCATGATCTTCCGGGTATGAGAGCTGAGATTGGTCAGTTCAACGGGTAATCCACCGTCTTCAGCCTCTTCTTTGAAGGTCGCAATGAGCAGAGCGGCCGCTGTATCGAAATAGTCAACGCCGGAACAATCGATGGTCAGTCTCGACGGCTTCAAGTCCTGAACATGGGATTTCATGTCAGTGGAAACACGGGGCATGGTGTCGAGAGACAGGGATCCCATAAGGGAAATCACCACGTGACTCATGGCGGAACCCGTAACATTCAGGCGCACGCTTCCGTCTCGCTTCTTCACGGCGACATTCCTCCCATGAGGGGAACCGACCGTCCCGCCCGTCTATTGCCGCTCTACCGTTTGCCCCTGTGCAGGATACCTTTTGTTATATTACAGAGGTGATTGCTGATTCTCTCAATATTGGTGAGTATGTCGGAGAAGACAAGACCCGCATTCTGGATGCATGACCCTTCTTCCATGCGCTTCAGGTGGTTGAGCTTGTACTGGTCAATGAGAACGTCGATTTCCCGCTCGATAATGAGGGTTATTCGGGCCGCCCTCTCGTCATTCCTGTCCAGGGCCTGTTTTGTGTGTTTCATCAACGCCTCGGTTTTGTCGAAAAGACGCCCCATTTCGGCCTGCGCCTGGGACGAAAAACTGAGGTCCTTCTCATAGAGACGTTGAGAAAGGTTGACTATATCTTCGCAATAGTCGCCGACTTTTTCAACATCATTGACGCTGTGGAGAATGGCCGGAACCAGTCGACGCTGCTTGTCGCTCAGACCCGCCTGGGTGATCCCTACGAGATAGGAGGTGATTTTCTTCTGCATATCATCAACGGAGCTTTCATCGACCATTATTTCACTCCGTAGTTTGTGGCTATAGCTTTCAATACACTCCCGTGTCTTCTGAAGCATGTCCCGGCAGACGGAAAGCATGACCGACAGCTCCCTGATGGAGGCACCGATGGCCAGAGCAGGCGTCGACATCAGGGAAGGTTCCAGGAACCCTCCTTCCTTCTTCTCGTAATCCTCTCCTGGAACCAGCTTCTCCAGCAATGTTACGAAGAAAGGAACAAAGGGCAGCATAATTATGGTGTTGAATACGTTGAATATGGTATGCGTGTTGGCGATCTGACGGGCGATATCTCCGGAAAGTATGGGCATACAGTGCAGGTAAAGCGGAATCATGGGGAGCGCTATGGCGGTTCCGATTATATTGAAAAGGGTGTGACCGAGGGCAAGACGTTTGCTTGCCCGCCTGCCGCCTATGCTCGCGATGAGCGCCGTGATGCAGGTACCGATGTTGTCACCAAACACCAGATACACCGACGCGGGCAGGTCGAGCAGGCCGGCCGAGGCAAAGGCGATAACGATCCCTACGGTTGTGCTGCTGCTCTGGAGAATGACCGTGATGATGATACCCGTCAGCACTCCCAGCAGGGGGTACGTTCCGAAGGAAAGAAAGAACCGTATCATGGTATCGTTCTCGGCCAGAGGCTTCACCGATGACCCCATCAGCGCGAGACCGAGAAAGAGAATACCGAACCCGAGCAGCGCCAGGGCCTTTTTTTTTGTCTTCTCCTTCCTGGCAAAAAGGTGAATCATTGCTCCGGCAAAAACAATAACGAAGGCTGACTTGGTCAGCTTGAAGGCGATCAGCTGGGCCGTCAGGGTGGTACCGATGTTCGCCCCGAAAATGACGGGAAGGGCGGCAACGAGGGTGAGCATGCCCGCGTTGAGAAATCCGATGAGTATAACCGATACGGCACTTGAGCTCTGGACGAGAGAGGTTACGATGGCGCCCAGGAAGGCGGATTTTACACGGTTTGAAGTTATCTTTTCGAGAAGGTCCCGAAAAAGACCCAGTGACAAGGCTTTCAGAGAGTTGCTCATGAGGTGGATGCCGAAGAGAAACAGTCCCAACCCACCCACGACTCCGGCTATTACTTCAGCATACATACTCTGAAAACCTCGGAAAATAAGGAGCCATACCGGGGAAACAGTGTTTCGAGATGAACATAACCAATTGTATTTATTATCTCTGTCGTCTGTCCCTGCCTGAATACCTATATGATTAGGAACCCCCTGTCAAACACTATTTGAAAGAGGACTCTCGCGATACCAGCGTCTCATGTCTTGACTGAACCCGATCAAATTGATTATCCAATCCTATACCGACAGGTGTGATGACCTGTGCGTTTTCAACACAGACACGTGGACTGCCCGGAGCGGGGAAAGGAGAACATCATGTTTGATTATCTGCTGTCTAAAGATCAGCTCGCCTTCAGGGACGAAATCCGTGACCTGGTACGATGGGTTCCCAGGGAAATGATTCTCGATATGGACAGGGACAAGATCACGTTTCCCGTGGAATTTCTCCGGGAGGCCGGTCGTCGGAACCTGTTGGGCTGTCGTTATCCGAAAGAATGGGGCGGCCGGGAGATGGACTGGGTAACCACCTGCATGGCCATGGAAGAGGTAGGGACCCTGGGATACGAATTCGCCTGTGTATTCGGCGTCGGAGCCGAACTGGTCTGTGACGCCGTCATTCTCCATGGAACGGATGATCAGAAGGAACGGTATGTCAGGCCTCTTTTGAAAGGTGATCTCTTCGCCGCCGAATGTCTTACGGAACCGCGAGGCGGGTCCGACTTTTTCGGCGCCGTCACCGTCGCGGAAGACCGGGGCGATCATTTTCTCCTGAAGGGCCAGAAACGTTTCATCGTCGGTGGAGAAAGGGCCGATTTTTTCCTGGTCTACGCGCGGACGGACACCGGTCCCGACGCAAAACCCCGGAACTCAATCACCGCCTTTATCGTCGATCGGGGACCGGGAGTTACAACACAATATCTTTACGGACTCATGGGCTGTCGGGGCGGCGGAACAGCACGGATCGTCTTCGACAACGTGAAGGTGCCTCGGGAAAATATCCTGGGCCGTCTCAATGGAGGCTACGATGTTTTCAACACCATGATGATCCCCGAACGGCTGGGTACGGCAGCCATGACTATCGGCGCCGCCCGCCCGGCACTTGAAATCGCCACGAATTACACAACTCGGCGAAAGGCCTTCGGCCGGGTCATAGCACGGTTCCAGGGCGTGAGCTTTCAGATCGCCGAGGGCGCCATGCTGCTCGACGCGGCCCGGTCCATGGCCTATTGTACCGCCCGGGCTGTGGATGAAAACGTGCCCATGCATCGAATCAGGCGTATGGTTTCGGAGAGCAAGAAGTTCATCACCGAAGCCTGTCAGAAGGTAGTTCACAATGCGATGCAGGTGACAGGCGGCATCGGGTACACGAACATTCTTCCCATCGAGCGGATTCATCGGGACATCCGCCTCGCTTCCATCTGGACTGGAACGAGCGAGGTAATGTCAATGATCACCGCTCACGAATGGTACCGGGAATACCTGGCTGAAAAGGCTCAGAAGAATATTCGTGATTACGAGTCCGACGCGGAAGAAGCCGGGGCGGAGGATGAACTGATCTACGAATGACGACGAAAAAAGCTGTCGACGGTCACCGCCCGCTCTACTGGACTATCCAGGTGGTTCCGTCGGGACCATCCTTGAGGTGAACACCCCGTGCGAGAAGAGAATCCCGGATCCGGTCCGCCTTCGCCCAGTCTCGATCACGGCGGGCCTGGGCCCGTTCTCCGATACGCGCCTCAATTTCATCGCTGTCGAGATCGCGTACGCGGAGTTCCCGTTCCCGATCGGCCCGGAAGTATTCCTTGGGCTCCTCAAGGAACAGACCGAGGACTTTCCCCAGATCACGCAAGCAATTTCGTGCCCTGTCGAGGACAAAGAGTGATTCCCGGGATGGTTTGGGACCGATCTCTTCCAGATAGCCGTTGATCTGTCGAACGGTATCAAAAATGTAGCCGATGGCCCGGGCTGTATTGAAATCATCGTCCATGGCTTCCGTGAAGCGCTCGGGGAGCAGGTTGATCTTCCCGAACATATCGCGGTCTTTGCCCGTAAGGTTTTTTTCGGAAAGATCGTCGATGATCTCGCCGTCGGCACAGCGTTGTTTCACCGCCAGGATCATGCGATAAAACCGCTCAATGGCAACCCGGGCTTCCCTGAGGCTTTCATCGGAAAAATCGATGATTGTCCGATAATGGCTCTGGAGCATAAAAAGACGTACCACTTCGGGATGGTACTGCTTGAGGATGTCCTCGATGGTAAAAACATTACCCAGAGATTTTGACATCTTCTCACTGTTGATTTTCACAAATCCGTTATGGATCCAGTATCGGGCGAATGGTTTATCCGAAGCCCCTTCGGACTGGGCAATTTCGTTTTCATGGTGGGGGAATATCAAGTCCTCCCCACCACCGTGAATGTCGAATGTTTCCCCGAGGTATCGCTGGCTCATGGCGGAACATTCTATGTGCCATCCCGGGCGGCCTCGTCCCCAGGGACTGTCCCACCAGGGTTCTCCTTCCTTCGCGGCTTTCCAGAGAACAAAGTCGAAGGGATTTTTCTTCCGCTCATCCACTTCAACACGGGCACCGGCCATCATCTCGTCGAGGGATCGTCCCGACAATTTTCCGTACCGGGAAAACCGGTCGACGGGATAAAACACGTCTCCATTCGTACGGTAGGCAAGCCCCTTTTCCAGAAGTCGCTCGATGAGCCGGATCATTCCCTTGATGTTCTCGGTGGCCCGTGGTGTCACGGTGGGACGGGATACCCCGAGGGCATCCATATCCTCGTTGTGGCGTCGGATATAGGTGCCGGCAATTGTATCTATGTCGACGCCCTCGGCCCGCGCCCTTTCGATTATCTTGTCGTCCACATCGGTGAAGTTCTTGACAAAGGTTGTATTGTAACCACGGTACTTCAGATAGCGGAATATGACATCGAAGACAATGGCAGACCGGGCGTGTCCGATGTGACAAACATCGTAAGCGGTGATACCGCAGACGTACAGGCCCACCTTCCCATCTTCCAGGGGGTGAAACTCTTCCTTGCGTCTGGTCATGGTGTTGTAGATTTTCAAGGTCATGGCAACTACCTCACTGCCTTTCATAGAACGACGCTTCTCAAAGAACGGAGGGCAGGCCGCACCCGGAGCGCATCCGTTGAATAGTTGAAAGGAAGCCGGTCATCGTCGAATTGAATGTTCAGGGAAACAGAGGAACCAGCCCAAGACCCCGATCCTCGGGCAGGCCGAACATGATGTTCATGTTCTGGATTGCCTGGCCGGCGGCTCCCTTGATAAGGTTATCGATAGCCGAGATAACCAGTATCTGCCCGGTCGAGTCGTCGACGGCAATTCCCAGGTCACAGAAGTTGGAACCTTTCACCGAGGAAATAGAGGGAACAATACCCTCATCACAGATCCTCACAAAAGGCGCGTTACTGTAAAATTCCCGGTACACCTCGATCAGGTCGGCAGGTCGGACATTCTTTGCTGGTGTGCCGTACATGGTACTCAGAATGCCTCGGTTTGCCGGAATCAGGTGCGGTGTAAAAATGACCCTGATGTCGAAACCCGCGAGAAGCGAGAGTTCCTGTTCAATTTCCGGCCTGTGCCGATGGGCGCCGACCTTGTAGGCCTTGAAGCCCTCGTTGACCTCACAGAAGAGCGTTCCCGCGTTCAGTGTCCTGCCGGCACCGCTTGCCCCCGACTTGGCGTCGATGATGAGAGTTCGGCTGTCGATCCACCCGCCCTTCAGGAGCGGGGCCAGTCCCAGAATCGCACACGTGGGATAACACCCGGGGTTTGCCGTAAGCCGGGCTTCGGTAATCGCGTCCCGGTACAACTCCGGGAGGCCGTAGACTGCCTCCGGGAGAAGCTCCGGAGAACGGTGGGGCAGGTACCATTTCTCATAGGTCACCGGGTCGCGCAATCGAAAGTCGGCGCTCAAATCGATGACCTTCTTGCGGGCCTCGAGAAACCGGGGAGCGGAATCCATTGCCTCTCCGTGGGGAACGGCGAGGAATACGGCGTCACAGAACTCGGCAACCGCCTCCGGTGACGCGTCCATGAACTCGAGATCCGTGAGTCCCCTGAAATGGGGGTACAGGTCCGGCACGGCTGTCCCCCTGTACCGGCGCGATGTGATGGCCGTAACTTCACAGTCGGGGTGGTTCAACAGTAACCGCAACAGTTCCTGCCCGGTATAGCCGCTCCCTCCGTAAATACCGATTTTCACCATCGAAGACCTCCAGCAAAAAGGGGGCCGGAGCCCCCTGTGCCGTTGCACCTGACTGTTACCGTTTCGAGTATTGGAACCGCTTGCGCGCACCCGGCTGACCGTACTTCTTCCGTTCCTTGATCCGGGCATCACGGGTGAGGAAACCAGCCTTCCTGAGAACCGCCTTCAGAGATTCGTCATATTCCACAAGTGCTTTTGATATACCGTGCTTGATCGCCCCGGCCTGTCCCGAGGTCCCCCCTCCGCGAACGTTTACCCGGACATCGAATTTTCCCCTCATATCCGTCACATCCAGGGGGCGATTAACGAGATTCTTCACCGTTTCGAGCTGGAAGTAGTCATCAAAGTTTCTCTTGTTGACCACAAACTCTCCCGAACCTTCCCGCATCCATACCCGGGCCACGGCCGTCTTTCTCTTGCCCGTCGCGTAGTATTGTTTTACCGCCATGTACCGTTCCTCTTTTTCAGCTTTTGTATTCCGGAATCTTGGGTAACTGCGCCCCGTGAGGGTGTTCGCTTCCGGCGTAAATTTTGAGTTTCTTGAGCATTTTCCTTCCCAGGGTGTTTTTGGGAAGCATTCCCCTCACGGCCATGCGCAGGAGATTCTCGGGTTTTTTTTCGAGCACATCTCTGGCCGTAGCCGATTTCAATCCCCCGGGATAACCGCTGTGCCGGTAATACACTTTTTCGGCACGTTTTCTGCCCGTCAGTGTAATCTTTTCAGCATTGATGACCACGACAAAATCGCCCGTATCGACGTGGGGTGTGTAGAGAGGCGAATTTTTGCCCTTAAGTCTTCGGGCGATATCGCTGGCCAGACGTCCCAAGACCTGTCCGTCCGCGTCGTAGAGATACCATTCCCGTGTTATGTCCCCGCTTTTTGCGCTGTAGGTTTTCATAATCCACCGTGAATCAGTATTAAAAAATAAAAGTGTACCCTATGCAATTACTCCGTCCTTGTCAAGAGGAAAAAGCTGTCCCCGCGGGCGACAGGCGATGCGCGCCGCTTCCGACCCGCCGGGTTTTTCTAATCCCCGTGGGGAAGGCTGCCCGTAATCTCCGGCATGGTACCCAAACCGGCAAGAGTGATAATCAGCATGAATGCCCGGTCATCGTAGCTGTCGGTGTACTTTAACACCACGTCCCAGCATTGTTTCCGGTAGGCAACGCCGTAGGTGGTTTCCAGGCCTTTTTTCTCCATCCGGTCGTATATCCGTTCAAGAAAAAGAGTGAGACAATCCGTTATCCGCCCATTGAAGCCGATATCGAACTGCTCAACCACGTTTTTTGTGTACCGATATTCCATCGTGGCCGAATCCCCCCTCCAGTCCTGAAGTTGGAGAAGTCCGTTCAAGATTCTCCAGTGGCTGTTATAGGCGTCCAGCGAGGCGTCACCGCTGAACCGCACGAATGGATGAGGCGTCAAGGAAAGCTCCATGTCATATTCGCTGAAAGGTTTCTTTTTTTCACCCCCGGCAGGCACGGCCCGTCTCGCTTCCCGGATGTTGTAGGACTGGCCTATCTTGAAGTTTGCAAGTTCCCGGTACGATTTGACACCCTCATCATCCTTGAGCCGCGCCGTAAACGTATTGTTAATGGAATAGGAAACACGGTTTTCTTCATCCACAAAAGGAACGAAATCAGGCCGGTTGTCCTGGGATACATATGGGCTGAAACGATATGATATTTCAGGGATTATAGAATGACGCACCACATCTATGGAACCCTTGCCAACTGAAAACAGGCGGCTCACCTCTGACGTCAGGGTTGAACCGACATGATACAGGGTCCTGCCGGCGCGTCTTCCGGGCTGCTTACCGGTGCTGTCTTTACTGTCCCAGCGGGTTTCCCGGATACCCGCCTCCGGAATAAATCGGAAATAATTTCCCGCCCTGAGAGGAAGCGATATGACGGGAGCCGCATCAAAAACATGGCCCCTGTAGCCTGTTTCCCGGTAATAGTAGCCATAGGACGAATCTATCTCGAAGTCAAAGGGGGTATTCAAAAAGGGCTGTTTCATACCCGTAAAGGTGATCTCGGGATATTTCTGAAGTGTCCTTTCATTGGAATGAAGGCGCAGATTGTCCTTATATTCTCCCAGCGCCGTGATATTGAAACGTTCCCAGGCCTTGGTGAGTCGGACCGTCGATGTTAGATAGGCGAGGTTCTTGTCTCCCGTGAAATCCACACGCCGGAACGGTCGGTCACCGCTCTCACCATAGTGGTCACTGTAATAATTATGTGACTCGAAATCCCGGAAATACCAGTTGTCTGAAATCTTTTTCATGTTCGCTCTGATCGACAGGCCTGAATCGAAACGGCTCTCATGGTCCAGATACCATGACCATCGGTCCCGTGACTCCCGCCAGTCTCTGAAAAGCTCCCCGTCACCGTCCCTGGTCGTAATATCCATGCCGTCCCTGAGATAGTCGGCGTAGAAGGTCCCGAAAGAATTCTCGCCGAGAAAGTACCGGAACTCCGCTCCCTGCTGGTATCCCCGTTTGTCCATGTAGCGTTGGAACAGGGTGACGTCCATGGCGTCCGACAGGACGTGGTAGTAGGGGATCCCCACATCCCAGCCCAGCTTGTCACTGGAGTAGGCAATCCTCGGGTACAGAAACCCCGACTGGCGGGTCGTCTTGGCAGGGAATATCATCCAGGGGATGTACAGTACCGGGAAGTCACGTATTCTGAAGGTTCCGTGTCTGATTGTTCCGTACCCGTCGATGGCTACGTTAATCCTTCGGCCCGTAATTTTCCAGTCAGGTACATCCCCGCAGCAGGTCGTCACTTCGGCATCCAGAAGACGGTACTCACCCTCTCCCCGTTTCTCGATGGTCTTTCCCCTGAGGAATACCTGACTGGGATCATAAAAAATCCTGCCGTCGAAAATGGTCCCCACCTTTGTGTTGACATTGAGCACAGTGCGGGACCCCTCCATGATATCCCCGCCGCTTTGTATGAAGACATTTCCCTCGGCCCCGGCGTCGCCGGACTGAACCTCGAGGCAGGCCCGATCAGCCTTCAGGTATCCTCCATCGAAGGTAATAACCACATCTCCTTCCGCCTCATAGCCTTCCGGGTCGCTGATATACCGAATACGTTCAGCCTCGATATGAGTCGGCCCCGATGGATTCTTCTGTGCCATGGTGAGGCAGGGCTGGAGCAGCCAAAAAACAGCCAGGACAAATACGACGGCCGATGCTGTGATAAACCGGAACATGGACAGGGGGCTCCCTCTTTGTGATGTCGCTTCCAGTACACATTTCACCGCATGGATAGCACAAAGAATGGGATTTGAAAAACCTAAACTCTGACGGCTTCGCATTCGATGGTCCCGCGACTTACGGGGACGTCACGCTCTGTCTTCCGCCCGCTTAACGGCACCGACCAGATACAGTGAACCGGCTACCAGGATCAGGTCCTTTTCATCAGCCAGTTCCCGGGCACGAAGCATCGCTTTCTCAGGATCGGGAACAGACTCATAGGTGGTCCCCCGCCCCACAGGAAGCCACGTCTCCCGGCCCGAAAGATGAAGCGCCCTGTCTGACCCTGACTGAGGTTCGGTGATAATAATGGTGTCAGCCATGGCGGCAAGAAGGGAAAGCATGGTCTTGTATCGTTTGTCTCTCATGACACCGAAGACGACGAAAAGTCGCTCCCAGGTGAAATCGTTCTTGAGGGACCGGCAGAGCGCTCTTACTCCTTCGGGATTGTGGGCCCCGTCAACGATGACCAGGGGGCTACGGTCGATTATCTCAAGCCTGCCCTCCCAGCGGACAGATGCCATGCCACCGATGATGGCTTCGTCATCCACGGTCATGCCCTTTTCTGAAAGGATTTCGATCGAGGCAAGGGCCAGGGCGGCGTTTTTCACCTGGTATCCCCCTGCCAGCGGGAGTGGCACATCGTTGAGTGCGCGCGTCAATCCGCGGTAGGAGATTCTCTGTTCTCCCCGGCGTCGGGCGGCAAAATCCCTGCCGGCCCTGATGAGTCGCGCCCGGCGTTCCTCCGCAATCGATTCGAAGACATCGAGTGCCCGCTTTTGTGTCGCCCCGGTTATGCAGATCCCTCCCTCCTTGATGATTCCGCCCTTCTCGGCGGCTATACGGGATATACTTCTCCCCAGGTACCGTTCATGTTCCAATGAAATAGTGGTGATAAGGGAAACCTCGGGAACAACACAGTTGGTGGCGTCAAGCCGGCCTCCCAGGCCTGTCTCGATCACGGCGACATCAACTGAATGCCGTTGAAAATGGAGAAAGGCCAGTGCCGTGACAACTTCGAAAAAAGTCAATTCATCGGTCACGCGCGGACGAAGGAGTGTGACCAGCCGCGCCAGCTCGTCCTCACCGATCATGACACCGTCGATCCTGATACGTTCCCTGAAACAAACGAGATGGGGCGACGTGTAAAGACCAACCCTGTACCCCGCCCGCTTAACAATGGAAGCGATCATGGCGGCAACGGAACCCTTGCCGTTGCTGCCCGCGATGTGTATGGTCCTTAATGACCTGTGGGGATTTCCGAGAGACTCGAGAAGCTCTGTTACGGGGCCGAGACCAAGATGGATTCCACGATTTTCGAGACTGAAGAGATAGTCAAGCGCTGTCTTGATGTCCATGAAGTGTTACGGTCCCTGTCCCGATGGCCGGCGAGACATCGGTTGGGAGATGAATCCGGGGTTTGGAAGAAAAAAGCAAGCCATGGCCCGCGCGCCGACAGGTGCCATGGCTTTCCTGGTTACCGCGAACAGGGATCAACCGCGAAGCATGTCAATCGGGCAGAATTTTGAATACCTCGTCTCCTGCCCGGACACGGTTGGAAACCCTGATTCCGATGTAGTCGCCCGGTACGGCCTTTTCAATCTTTTGATTGTTCACTTCCATCGAAGAAATGGTGTCTTCAAAATCCGACGTATGACCCGTGAACCGCACGCGATCACCGTTGACCAACTCTCCTTCCGTGATTTTTACGGCCGCGACACCGGGTTTTGAGAAAAATTTCATTACTTCGCCGACTTTTATCTCCGCCATTATGTCACCTCCCTCGAATCATGACCTGTCACAACAGGAATACACGGTGAAAAATACCGTACACCACAGCGTTTTCTCCACTACAGGGTATTCAATCGGCGGTGACGGGACAGTTCCCCTGCAGGGGAACGCATTTCATGAAATGTTTAACAAGTATATCGACTGGCCCTGAAAAATCAAGACTAAAAAAGAGGCAGGATTCTCATCCTGCCTCTTCATCGATATATGCGCATGGATCGCGCCTGTTATTTCGAGGTTTTTTTCGGCTCCGCTGCCGGCATGAGTTCAATCACGGAAAGGGGGGCATTGTCACCCAGGCGGACCCCCGACTTCATGATCCGGGTATAACCGCCGGCCCTGTCCCTGTAGCGAGCCGAAAGCACATCGAATACCTTTTCAGTGGTTTCCCGGTCACGAATAAAGGAAAGCGCCTGCCTCCTCGCGTGCAGCGTTCCCCGTTTCCCAAGGGTTATCATTTTTTCTGCCGCGCTTCGGAGTTCCTTGGCCTTGGCATCGGTGGTCACTACCTTTTCATGCTTCAAAAGCGAGGTCACAAGGTTTCTCATCATCGCCTTTCTGTGGCTTGATGTCCTCCCCAGCTTCCTTCCGGCCCTTCTGTGACGCATTGTATTCAGATCCTTTCTCGATCCTGACGCCTGTCGATTCTATGGACTCTCGTCATCAGGCGACGGCGGAGGAAAATCAATTTTCATGCCCAGAGACAATCCCATTTCAGCGAGTATCTCTTTTATCTCGTTCAGGGACTTTCTGCCAAAGTTTTTTGTCTTCAGCATTTCCGCTTCAGTCCTCTGGACCAGTTCACCGATGTACTGTATGCCCGTATTCCTCAGACAATTCGCCGAACGTACCGAGAGTTCCAGTTCATCGACACTTCTGTAGAGATTCTCATTTTCTTGTGACTCTTCTTCATGTTCAGGAGGTTCGTCAACATCTTCCTGCTCATCGAAATTAATGAACACTTCGATCTGTTCTTTCAGAATTCTCGCGGCATAGGAAAGTGCGTCCTCGGGCCGTACACCACCGTCGGTCCATATTTCCATGACCAGCCTGTCGTAATCGGTGATGTGTCCCACCCGGGCGTTGGAAACGGAATAGGCGACTTTCCGTATGGGCGAAAAAATGGCATCGATGTTAATTGTTCCTTCCGGCTGGTCCGGCTCTTTTTCGTTTTTGGCCGGCACATACCCCTTCCCCGTCTTAACATTCAAATCCGCCTTCAAGACACCGCCCCGAGACAGTGTCGCGATATGGTGGTCAGGGTTCAGAATGGTCACGGACCCGTCGGTTATGATATTTCCCGCCGTGACGACACCTTCTCCCACGGCATTGATGGAGAGTACCTTCTGTTCATCCTTGTGCATCTTGAGACGCACGCCCTTAAGATTCAGCACGATAGTTGTGACATCCTCTTTTACACCCGGAATCGTTGAAAATTCATGAAGCACCCCGTCAATCCTCACGGATGTGATCGCGGCGCCATGGATCGAAGAAAGAAGGACTCTTCTCAATGAGTTGCCGAGGGTCGTCCCGAACCCTTTTTCCAACGGCTGGCAGTCAAATTCACCGTAAGACGGGGTATGAGTTTTCCCATCCACCTCTATTCTTCTGGGTTTTATCAGACTGTGCCAGTTTTTCTGCATAGCATCAATTCCTCATAAAGTACACGGTGTTAACTACTTGGAGTAAAACTCGACCACCATCTGTTCCTCAACGGGCATCGTCAAATCCTCCCGTGAGGGCAATGCCTTCAGAAGGGCGGAAAAATTATCCTTGTCGAGCTCTATCCACTGCGGCACACCCCTGCGCGCGACGGTGTCCATGGCTTCAAGGATGCGAACGGTTTTCCTGGATTTCTCTCGCACCGCCACCGTATCCCCCATTGCCACAAGATACGATGGAATGGTTACTTTTCTGCCGTTTACGAGAAAATGGCCGTGTCTGACAAGTTGGCGCGCGTCACTTCTCGAACCTGCGAATCCCATACGGTACACCATATTGTCCAGTCGTCTTTCCAGGAAGAGGAGGAGATTTGTTCCCGTCACACCCTTGCCCCGTTCAGCCTTGTAAAAGAAGCTCTTGAACTGCTTTTCCATGAGGCCGTACATTCTTTTGAGCTTCTGCTTCTCCCGGAGCTGGGTTCCATAATCGGACCGCTTCTTCCGGGCCCGGGTCTGTCCGTGCTCTCCCGGCGCGTAGCCCCGTCTCTCAAAAGCACATTTGTCGCTGTAACAGCGGTCTCCCTTCAAAAACAATTTTATCCCTTCGGTCCGGCATAACTTACATTGAGATTCTCTGTATCGTGCCAAAATGTTCCTCCGTTCAATACGTTCCCTGCATGTCCCGTGACTGCCTGTTTTCTGATTCAGACTCTCCTGCGCTTCGGCGGACGGCATCCGTTATGGGGGATGGGCGTCACGTCCCGAATCAGCGTTACCGTCAGGCCCGCCGCCTGGAGCGCCCGCAGGGCGGATTCCCTGCCCGCTCCCGGACCCTTGACAAATACCTGGACGCTCCTGAGTCCCTGAAGCTTCGCCTTCTTGACTGCTTCCGTGGCGGTCGTCTGGGCGGCGAAGGGCGTGCTCTTCCGGGACCCCTTGAACCCCTGGGCACCGCCGGAGGACCACGCGATGGCGTTTCCACTCATATCGGTGATGGTGACGATGGTATTATTGAAGGTCGAGTGGATGTGAGCGATGCCTTCAGTTATGTTCTTTTTTTCTTTCTTCTTCGTACCCTTGCGTGCTGGTCGAGCCATTATGCCTCCCCATATTCCTTATTTCTTTCTCTTCGCGCTTCCGATGGCCCGACGGGGTCCCTTCCTGGTCCTGGCATTGGTCACTGTCCGCTGTCCCCTGACGGGAAGTCCCTTTCTGTGACGAAGACCCCTGTAGGCGCCTATATCCATGAGGCGTTTTATAGACATGGTCATGTCTCTCCGAAGGTCGCCCTCGACCCGGTACTCCCGATCGATGATGCTCCTGATCGCCGCGATCTGGTCATCGGCAAGCTTGTCGCTGTTTGTCTCCAAGGCGACGCCTGCTTCTTCAAGGATCAGTTTCGCCTTCGATTTTCCGATACCATAGATATAGGTAAGAGCGATATCCATACGCTTGTTTCTCGGCAAATCAACACCTGCAATTCGTGCCACTGAACACCTCTCCTTCCTTATCCCTGACGTTGCTTATGCTTCGGATTCTCGCATATAACACGTACGACCCCGTGTCGTTTCACTATCTTGCACTTGTCGCATATCTTCTTGACCGATGCCCGTACTTTCACGTGTTCTTCTCCATTCGTCCATTGACACTACTTGGACCGATAGGTGATCCGTCCTCGAGTCAAATCGTAGGGTGACAACTCTATGGTGACCTTGTCCCCCGGTAAAATCCTGATAAAATGCATTCTCATTTTTCCTGAAATGTGGGCCAGAACCCGATGTCCGTTTTCGAGTTCAACCCGGAACATGGCGTTGGGCAACGGTTCGATAACCGTCCCCTCAACCACGATGGATTCTTCCTTTGCCATAATACTCCCGTTACATCCCGCGGCCTGCCCCGATCCTTCAGGCAGGCACGCTTAAAATCCGGGGGCCCTGTTCCGTAATAGCCACCGTGTGTTCAAAGTGGGCTGAAAGCTTACCGTCAAGGGTGACTACGGTCCACCCGTCCTCTTTCACAACCACTTCATGGGTTCCTTCGTTGATCATGGGTTCAATCGCAAAAACCATCCCGGCCTTGAGAACGATGCCGCGCCCCGGAGATCCGAAATTCGGGATCGGCGGATCTTCATGAAGCTCTTTTCCGATGCCGTGCCCCACGTAATCCCGAACGGGTGAAAACCCCGCCTTTTCAACGTGGGTCTGGACGGCGTTCGATATGTCTCCAAGCCGGTTCCCAACCCGGGCTTCCTGCACTGCCAGGTCGAGAGCTTCCCGCGTCACACGCACCAGGCGTTCCGCCGATGGGGAGACCTGACCGATCGGTATGGTTACCGCCGCGTCTCCGTAGTACCCGCCGTAGTAAACACCGAAATCCAGGCTCGCGATATCTCCCTCTTTCAAAATCCGCTTCGAGGGAAAACCATGAACCACTTCTTCGTTAATCGAGGCGCACAGAGAGAAGGGAAAACCCCCGTATCCCTTGAAGGCCGGCAGGGCTCCCCGGATTCGCACCGCTTCCTCGGCCCGCCTGTCGAGTTCCAGAGTCGTAATGCCCGGCCTCACGAGCTCCCGAAGGAGTTCCAGAACCTCGGCAACGATGGCGTTGCTCTCCCTCATTGTTTCAATTTCTTCGGGAGTCTTCAAAACAACCATCGTTTTTCTCTTATCTTCGTCTGGCCAGTTTCCCTTTTTTCATAAACCCTTCATACTGGCGGGTCAGCAGGTGCGTTTCTATCTGCCCCGCCGTGTCAAGGGCGACGCCGACCACGATCAGCAACGCCGTGCCGCCAAAATAAAAAGGAACGTGGAACTGGCTTATGAGAATACTGGGCAGAACACAAACAGCCGATACGTACAAGGCACCGCTGAAGGTTATCCGCGTCAGAATCCAGTCCAGGTGTTCGGCCGTTTTCTTCCCCGGCCTGATCCCCGGTATATAACCGCCGTGTTTCTTCATGTTGTCGGCCACATCAACAGGGTTGAAGGTGACGGCCGTGTAAAAATAGCAGAAAAATATAATAAATGCCACGTAGAGCGATTCGAAGACCATTCGTCCCGGCATGAGGTAACTCGCCACCATGTTCATCCAGGGATGGGGGACAAAGTTGGCTATCGTCGCCGGGAACATGATGATGGACGACGCGAATATGGCCGGAATGACGCCCGCCGTGTTGACCTTGAGGGGCAGATGCGTCGTCTGGCCGCCGTACATTTTTCTCCCTATAACACGTTTCGCGTACTGAACGGGAATTCTCCTCTGGCCGCTCTCCACGAAAACGATAAACCCCACCACGGCAAGCATGAACACAAACAGGGCGATGACAAAAAATATGCCCAGTTCTCCCGTCCAGAGAAGACGGGTCGTATTGACCACCGCCGCGGGCAGGGTTACGATAATACCGGCGAAAATGAGAAGCGATATCCCGTTGCCGATTCCTTTTTCCGTTATGGTCTCGCCGAGCCACATAAGGAAGGAGGTCCCCGCGGTCAACGTAATGACGCCCATGATACGGAAGGACCATCCCGGTTCGAGGACGACGGAAAGCCCCGTGGGACCGGCCATGCTTTCGAGACCGACCGATATTCCAAAGCCCTGTATGATACTCAGGATAACAGTTCCATACCGGGTGTACTGTGTTATTTTTCTCCGGCCCGCCTCGCCCTCCTTCTTGAGTTTTTCCAGGTGCGGCACGGCTACGGTCAGCAACTGCAGGATGATCGAAGCGCTGATGTAGGGCATGATGCCCAGGGCAAATACGGACAGCGTCCTCAAGGCGCCGCCGGCAAACATGTCAAAGAGCCCGAGAAGAGAGCCCCGGGCCTGCTCGAAAAAGGCGGCCAGGGCTATCGTATCGATGCCCGGCGTCGGAACGTGGGCACCCACCCGATAGACAGCGAGAAGAGCCAGGGTGAAAAGAATCCGCTTCTGCAGTTCCGGTATTTTTGTTATGTTTTTGATTCCGCTGAACAAATTACAGGACCTCTATTGTACCGCCTGACGCTTCAATTTTCTCACGGGCCGATTTCGATACGCCCGCCGCTTTCACTGTGAGCGGAACAGAGATCTCGCCTTTTCCCAGGACCTTGATGCCGTCTCCGGTGCGCTTTATGATGCGTCGGGCCAGCAGAGCTTCCGCGTCGACGACCGATCCTTCGGGAAAAGCATTGAGCCGGAATACATTGACGGCGACGATGTCTTGCCGGAAGGGGTTTCTGAAACCCCGTTTCGGAAGACGACGCGTAAGCGGCATCTGGCCGCCCTCAAACCCGGGCTTGACCTTTCCTCCGGAGCGGGCGTTCTGACCCTTCGTTCCTCTGCAGGAAGTCCCTCCACGACCCGATCCGTCACCACGACCGACGCGTTTTCTGCGTTTCTTCGCCCCGGGGGGAGGCTTTAATTCATTCAACTTCATGACGCGTCTCCACTATATTCCTCGGCTGAAACAAGATGGCTGACCTTTCTGATCATCCCGTTGATTTCAGGAGTATTTTCAAGATATACCGTTTTCCCCACCTTTCCGAGACCCATACCGCGGAGTATCTCTCGCTGTTTGCCCGGTCGTCCAATGGGACTGCGCACCAATTTTACCTTCAGTTGTTTCGCCACAACGGACACCTCAACACATTTATAATTCCGACAGTTCTTTGTTTCTCAAGGAAGCGATATGTTCGGGGGCTCTCAATTCCTTGAGGCCCGCCATGGTTGCCTTGACAAGGTTATGGGGGTTATGGGATCCGAGGCACTTTGTCAGGATATTGTGAATGCCCGCCACCTCGAGGACGGCACGGACAGCCCCTCCGGCGATAAGCCCCGTACCTTTCGCGGCGGGCTTCAGGAGGACTCTGCCGGACCCATAGTGGCCGATAACAGTATGGGGTATCGTTCCATCCTTGACGGCAACGCGAACCATGTTTTTCTTCGCCATTTCCGATCCCTTACGGATAGCCTCCGGTACTTCCTGGGCTTTTCCGAGACCGATACCGACAGATCCGTTTCCGTCTCCCACGACCATAACGGCGCTGAACCTGAATCTCCGGCCGCCCTTGACTACTTTTGCCGTTCTTTTGATCGCTATTACCTTGTCGAGAAGTTCGTTCTCTTCCATGTTATTCTTTTCCACTGTCAGCTAGATTTTCAACCCTTCCCGCCGTGCCCCGTCCGCAAGAGCCTTCACCCGCCCGTGATAGAGGTAGGGACCCCTGTCATAGAGGGCCTCGGTGATATCCTGGGCCATGAGCCGCCTGGCGATGAGCCGACCTACTTCAAGGGCGGCGTCGACTTTTTTCATTGTCTTGCAGGTGTTTTTCAGTTCACTGCTGTGTACCGATGCTTCAGCGATGGTGACGCCCCGATCATCATCGATGGCCTGCACGTAAATATAGCGGGAACTCCTGAAAACGGAAAGACGCGGACGCTTCCCCGTTCCTGATATCTTGCTGCGCACGCGTACCGTGCGCCGATCTCTTACTTTTTTGAGTTTCTTTTCAGCAGACACTGTTCGTCGCTCCTCGTGGGTTTCCTGCTATCAGCTTCCCGCCGATTTTCCAACTTTCCTGCGCACCGTTTCGCCGGCATAGCGGATTCCTTTCCCCTTGTACGGTTCCGGTTTCTTGATGCCTCGTATTTCAGCCGCCACTTTTCCCACCAGTTCTTTGTCGATACCGCCAATGGTCAGGTTGAGCTGCCGTTCGACGGTAACCGTAATGCCCTCGGGAATCTTGTATTCAACGGGTTTTGAAAAACCCACCAGCAGTTTCAATACGCTTCCTTCGACTTCTCCCCGGTATCCGACACCGACAATTTCAAGTTTCTTTTCGTAGCCCCGGCTGACTCCCTGCACCATGTTCGCCACCAGCGTCCGTGCCAGTCCCTGATAGGCCCGTACGCGGCGATCATCGGACCGCCGGACCACCATGACAGTCGATCCGTCGACAGAGAGTTCAACTTCGCCGGGAATCGTTCGCGTCAGTGACCCCTTCGGCCCATCCACCCTGACAAGACCGTCCTCCATAACAACGGTGACATTGTCAGGGACTGTTATCGGCTCTTTACCAATTCTCGACATGAATACATCTCCCGATCCCGGCTGATATATACGTGAACAGCGCCTACCAGACGCCGCAGATCAGTTCACCACCCACATTGAGCGCTCGCGCTTCCTTGTCGGTCATGACTCCCTTCGACGTGGATACTATCGCCACCCCATAGCCGTTGAGAACCGGGGGAATACTCTGGCTTTGAGCGTATATTCTGCGGCTTGGCTTGCTGATTCTCTGCAGATCCCGAATGACCGTTTCCTTGGATTGGGAATATTTCAGATATATTCTCAGCATATTATGCCCTGTCCTTGCCTCTTTCTTCACATCATATCCGTTTATGTAGCCGGTTCTTTTCAGCACCTTCGCGATCTCGGTGTTCATTTTTGAAAGAAGGACATCGACGCTTTTGACCTTGTTCCGGTTCGCGTTTCTTATTCTGGTGAGCATGTCAGCAATCGGATCAGTTATGGCCATAGTTCATACCCCTTACCAACTCGCCTTGATAACGCCGGGAATCCCTCCATCGAGTGCCCGTGTTCTCAGGCATATCCGGCACATGTCAAATTTTCGATAGTAGGCGCGCGCTCTTCCGCAGAGGGGACATCGATTATATTCCCGTACAGAAAACTTCTGTTTCCTTTTCGATTTTACCATCAAGGACGTTTTTGCCACGCTCACTCCTCCAGCAGCTAGTTTCGAAAGGCCAGACCCATCAGTCGAAGCAACTCCCGCGCCTCATCGTCCGTCTGTGCCGTTGTAACAATAGTGATGTTCAGACCAAGGACCTTCTCTATCTTGTCAAGATCCGTTTCGGGGAAAATATAGTGTTCGTTGACGCCCGTCGAGAAGTTTCCTCTCCCATCGAAGGACCGGGGGGAAATACCCCTGAAATCCCTGATCCGGGGGATGGCGACATTGACAAAGCGGTCAAAGAACTCATACATCCGGTCACTCCTGAGAGTCACCATGCACCCGATGGACATGCCCTTTCTCAGTTTGAAGGTGGCAATCGATTTCTTCGCCTTTGTGATAACCGGTTTCTGACCGCTGATCATGGCGAGTTCAGCCACCGCGCCGTCAAGGATCTTCACGTTCTGTATGGCCTCCCCCAGCCCCATGTTCAGAACGATCTTCTCGAGCCGGGGAACTTCCATTCTGTTCCTGTAGCCGAATTTCTTTGTCAGAGCGGGAAGGACCTCGCTTCTGTAGTATTCTTTCAGTCTCGCCATTGACCTGTCCTTTGACTATGCGTCAAGTACCTCGCCGCACTTCCTGCAGACACGTACTTTCTTGCCGTCTTCAAGTTTCCTGTACCCCACGCGGATCCCCTTCTCACATTTTCCGCAGAGGACCATGACGTTTGAAAGATGGATCGAACCTTCTTTCTGGAGGATCCCGCCTTTACCTTTTCCGTCGGGACGCTGGTGTTTTTTTACGAAGTTTACCTTCTCCACCACGACTCTTCCCTTATCCTGAAGAATGGAAAGAATCTTTCCGGTCTTTCCCTTTTCCTTGCCCGCGAGGATTTTTACAGTGTCACCTTTTTTTACATGCATGGGCTTCTTCCCGCTATCTGCTTTCCCTGATGTTCACGGTTAGAGCGCTTCAGGCGCCAGTGAAACTATTTTCATGAACTGCCTGGCCCGTAACTCCCGGGCCACGGGTCCGAATATTCTTGTTCCCACGGGCTCCATATTATCGTTTATAAGAACAGCGGCATTATCGTCGAACCGCAAACTGGTTCCGTCGTCACGGCTCGTTTCTTTCGTTGTTCTCACCACCACGGCCTTCATGACATCTCCCTTTTTCACTTTCCCGTGGGGCATCGCCTCTTTCACGGAAACGATTATGACGTCACCAACCCGGGCGTACCGTCTTTTCGACCCGCCGAGAACCTTAATGCAACTCACCCGTTTGGCACCGGAGTTGTCCGCCACATTCAAGGATGTCTGCATCTGTATCATAAGGACCACCTCATACCTTGCAGCATTCTACCTGGCCTTCTCAATGATCTGCCTGACCCGCCATCTTTTTTCCTTGCTCAGAGGCCTGGACTCAGCAATCAGCACACGATCTCCGATACCGCAGCTGTTTTCTTCGTCGTGGGCCTTATATGTGACGTGTCGTTTTATGTACTTGTGAAACTTCGGGAACTTTACCAGCCGCTCTGTCCGTACGACAACTGTCTTGTCCATTTTGTCGCTGACGACGATTCCCTGAAGGGTTTTCCGTGGCTTGCGCTGATCCATTCCTGCTATTGTACCCCCTTTTCCCTGAGAATTGTCTTTATCAGGGCGATATTCCTGCGGGTCTTCCCCAGCGATGCCGATGATTCAAGCTGGCCCGCCGTGTTGCGGAAGCGCAACCTGAAAAGGTCTTCCTCCAGGCGCTTCTCCCTCTGCTGCAGCTCCTCAACACTTAACTCTCTGACGTCTTTAGACTTCATCCAATATCTCCCGGGATAGGAATTTCGTCGCTACGGGAAGTTTCTGGGCCGCCAGCTTGAAGGCCTCGCGGGCGATTTCCTTGGGGATTCCTTCCATTTCATAGAGAACGGCTCCTCTCCTGACGACGGCAACCCATTCTTCCGGAGAACCCTTCCCCTTCCCCATTCGCGTTTCAAGAGGCTTCCTGGTTATGGGTTTATGGGGGAATATGCGTATCCAGACCTTGCCTCCGCGCCTGACGTGGCGAGTAATGGCGATACGGGCGGCCTCGATCTGGCGAGCCGTGATCTGGCCGTTTTCAACGGCTTGCAACCCATACTCACCGAAGTCAACCTTGTTCCCTCGCTGGGCCTTACCCCCCAGGGAACCCCTCATTTTCTGTGCTTTTCGGTATTTTACTCGTTTTGGAGCCAGCATAATTTCCCGTCCTGTCTGACCGTACCCGTTTCACCTTGTGACCGCACCGGATCACGCTTATTCTTTCCCCGGGTAGCGCAACTCGCGCCCCACGCGGCAGAATCTCACCCAAAATTTTGGTTTCACACGGCACTAGCACCGTGTCACGCTTACTCTTTCCCCGGGTAACGCAACTCGCGCCCCACGCGGCGGAATCTGACCTAAAATTTTGGTTTCACACGGCACTAGGTAGTCGCCGCTTTTCCCTCGGGCAACACTTCTCCGTGGAATATGAGCACCTTGACCCCGATCCTCCCGTAGGTCGTGTTCGCCTCCGCCAATCCGTAATCAATGTCCGCCCGCAACGTATGAAGAGGCACGCGGCCTTCGCGATACCATTCCCGCCGCGCCATCTCGGCACCACCGAGCCGTCCCGCACAGGTAACCCTGATTCCCTGGGCACCGAATTTCATGGCTGTCTGAACGCCTCGCTTCATCGCCCGTCGAAAAGCGACCCGGCGTTCCAACTGCAGCGCTATATTTTCCGCCACAAGCTGCGCATCCACCTCGGGCTTGCGCACCTCGAGTATATTGATGATGGCCTCACCGGACATGAACCGCTCGAGTTCGGCCTTGATCTTTTCAATTTCCGAACCCTTCCTGCCGATGATGATACCGGGCCTGGCCGTGTAAATATTTATTTTTGCTTTTTCCGCAGCCCGCTCAATTTCAATTTTCGATATGCCGGCATGATAAAATTTCTTTTTCAGGAAGTTCCTGATCTTGATATCCTCATGCAACAGCTTGCTGTAGTTCTTACCCGCAAACCATCGGGAATTCCACGTTTTGTTGATCCCCAGCCTGAATCCGATCGGATTTACTTTCTGGCCCAAGGCCTCACCTCCTCAACCGTTACCGTTCCGCCACTATTACGGTGATGTTGCTGGTCTTTTTTCGTATCGGCGCCACTCTTCCCTGCGCCCGCGACCGCCACCGTTTCAGCGTGGGCCCGGGGCCAACATAGGCTTCTTTCACGTAGAGGACGGATTCATCCATGTTGGGATTCTGTGCCGCGTTGGCAACAGCCGACTTCAACAGCTTTCCGATGATCTGCGCCGCTTTTTTCTCCGTAAATTTCAGTACCGTCTCGGCTTCCTCGATCCGCTTTCCGCGGATCAGGTCAATCACCAATGATACCTTCTGCGGTGATATGCGCACATATTTGGCTATGGCTTTCGCTTGCATGTCCTGCAACCCCGTACCTGTCGTTGACGCTTCGTTATCTCTTCCTCAGTTTCGATTTTCTATCCCCTGCGTGACCGTAAAATGTGCGTGTGGGAGCAAATTCGCCGAGTTTGTGGCCCACCATGTTTTCCGTTACATACACGGGGATAAACTTTTTCCCGTTATGCACCGCGAAGGTATGCCCGAGCAGTTCGGGGGTAATCGTGGAACGGCGGGACCACGTTTTTATTACCGCTCTACTCCCCGCTTCTTCGGCCTTACGCACTTTTTTCAGAAGCTTTTCTTCGATGTAGGGACCTTTCTTTACCGAACGCGCCACGTTTAACCTCTCTTCTTCACGATATATTTGTCGGATTCCTTGCTGCGCTTTCGTGTCTTGTAGCCCTTCGTGGGAACGCCCCAAGGTGTACAGGGATGACGACCGCCGGACGACTTTCCCTCCCCTCCGCCCATGGGATGATCCACGGGGTTCTTGACGACACCCCTGACATGCGGACGGATTCCAAGCCATCGCGCCCTTCCGGCCTTGCCGAGACTGATATTCTCGTGCTCGATATTTCCAACCTGGCCGATGGTCGCCTTACATTCGATCCGTACCTTGCGGACTTCGCCCGAAGGAAGACGAATCAGCGCGTATGAGCCCTCCTTTGCCATCAACTGGCCGTAGGATCCCGCACTCCTGATTATCTGCCCCCCTTTGCCGATCTTAAGCTCAAGGTTGTGAATCAGCGTACCCAGGGGGATGCTCTTCAGGGGCAGGGCGTTTCCGGGCTTAACGTCGGCACTTTCGCTGCTGATGACGGTATCTCCGGGCTGCAGACCCACGGGAGCCAGTATGTAGCGTTTTTCCCCGTCACGGTAAGAGAGAAGCGCGATACGAGAAGAGCGATTCGGGTCGTATTCGATGGCCACAACCCGGGCCGGTATGTCTGTTTTCTCCCGCTTGAAATCAATCAGCCGGTACGCGCGCTTGTGCCCTCCACCCTTGTAGCGGCTTGTCATCCTTCCGTAGTTGTTGCGCCCTCCCGATTTCTTCAGGGGCCGCAGCAACGACTTTTCGGAAGCGCAACCGGTTATTTCTTCAAAGGACGCCCCCGTCTGCAGCCGCCTTCCCGGCGATGTCGGCTTATACGTTTTAATCCCCATGTACCATTGTCCTTTTATACGCCTTCAAAGAGTTCGATCGTGTTGCCCGGAGCAAGGGTGACAATCGCCTTCTTCCAGTGATTTCGCCTGCCGACTATTCTTCCGCGGCGCTTTGTCTTTCCCCGCATATTGACGGTACGTACATCAGCCACCCTGACCTTGAAAATCTTTTCCACGGCCCGTCTTACGTCTATCTTCGTAGCGGAACGATCTATCTCAAAGACATAGGCATTGTCCTGCTCACGCAAAATCGTACTTTTTTCCGTTATCAGGGGCCGCTTTATGACTGAATACAATTCCATCATGACAACAACGCCCCCTCTATCATTTTTACCGACGGCTCCATGAGAACCACCGTGTCGTAGCGCAACAGGTCATAGACGTTGATGCCTTCAGCCCTCATCATCTTGACATCGGGTATGTTCCGGGACGATTTGTCAAGAACTGTATCCTCCCTGTCCAGCACAAAGAGTGTTTTTGCCAGTTCGAAGCGATCCATTACTTCCTTGAACCGCTTTGTTCTGATTTCTTCCATGGGAAATTCCCTGAGAATAATCAGCTGGTTTTCTTTCAACTTCATGCTCAACGCAGACTTGAGAGCCGCCTTGCGTACTTTCCTCGGAACCTTGAAGGAGTAACTGCGGGGATGGGGACCGAAAACAACACCGCCCCCCTTCCAGAGAGGTGAACGTATGGTTCCAGCCCGCGCCCTTCCGGTTCCCTTCTGCCTCCAGGGTTTTTTCCCGCCTCCGTGCACGTCGCCCCTACGCTTTGTCGATGCCGTACCGCTCCTTCGCTGTGCCCGCTGCATGGTCACAACTTCATAGATGACGTCGGTATTGACGGGAACCGCAAACACGCGATCGTCAAGATCAACCTCGCCGACCTCGTTTCTGTTTATGTCGTATACTGCCTGAAGGGCCATCACGCTCTCTCCAAAAAATCCTATTTAACGGCGTCCTTGATGAAGACGATACCGCTGGTGCTGCCCGGAACGGCACCCTTGACGAGAATCAGATTGCTCTCGGGCCTGACGCCCACGACGACCAGGTTTTGAGCCGTCTTGTGGCTATTCCCCGCGTGGCCGGGAAGCTTGGTCCCCTTGAATACTCTCGCGGGAGATGCGCTGGCACCGATTGAACCCGGGGCCCGGTGAAACATGGATCCATGGGAGGCCCTGCCGCCACCGAAGCCATGCCGCTTGATGACACCGGCAAAACCTTTACCCTTGGTAGTTCCCACCACATCGACGCGATCACCGATGGAAAAAATGTCCGCCCTTAATTCCTGCCCGACTTCGTAATCTTCCGGAGTTTCGGTTCTGATCTCCTTGAGGACCCTGAAAAAACCCTTGTCGGCTTTCTTGAAGTGCCCCTGCAGGGGCTTGGTGGTCCGTTTTTCTCTGCGCCGCTCAAATCCGATCTGCACCGCCCCGTATCCGTCTGTTTCCTTTGTTTTTTTCTGGATGACCACACAAGGCCCCGCTTCCACGACCGTCACAGGAATGACAGAGCCATCCTCCCAAAATATCTGGGTCATACCCAGTTTCTTGCCTATCAATCCCCGTTTCATAGCCGACACTGTTCCCTAAACCCTGTGTAAGAAAAAGGAGGAGATTGGCTGTAATCCCTCACCATCTCCCCGCATTGTCTATCGTTACAATTTGATTTCCACATCAACACCGGCCGACAGGTCGAGTTTCATCAACGTGTCGACGGTTGCCTGTGTGGGCTCGATTATGTCGATCAGTCTCTTGTGCGTCCGGATCTCGAACTGCTCCCTGGATTTTTTATCCACATGGGGCGACCGGTTCACGCAGTATCGGTTGATGTCCGTGGGGAGCGGGATCGGCCCCGCAACACGGGCTCCCGTTCTCTTCGCCGTTTCTACGATATCTTCCGCCGACCGGTCGAGCAGCTTGTAATCGTAGGATTTGAGCCTGATGCGTATCTTTTGATTTTCCATGAGTTCCTGTTAACCCGAAATACTGTTTCGATTTTATTCCAGAATCTTGCTGACGACGCCCGCGCCGACGGTTCTGCCGCCTTCACGGATAGCGAACCGGAGTTGTTCTTCCATGGCTATGGGCGTGATCAACTCTCCCCTCAGCTCGACGTTATCGCCGGGCATGACCATCTCGACTCCTTCGGGAAGGTGCGCGACGCCCGTCACGTCTGTCGTTCTGAAGTAAAACTGCGGCCGGTAGCCTTCGAAGAAGGGGGTGTGTCGTCCGCCCTCTTCCTTGGTCAGAACATAGACCTGGGCCACAAATTTCGTATGGGGAGTGATCGAACCGGGCTTTGCCACGACCTGGCCCCGCTCCACTTCTTCCCGCTTGGTCCCTCTGAGAAGAACGCCCACGTCATCTCCCGCACGGCCTTCGTCGAGGGTCTTTCTGAACATCTCGACACCGGTGCAGACCGTCTTGAAAGTGGGCCGGATACCGACCACTTCAACTTCCTCGCCGGTTCTGATGATGCCACGATCGATTCTTCCCGTCACAACGGTACCCCTGCCCGATATGGTGAAAACATCGCCTATGGGCATGAGGAAGGGTTTATCCGTGTCTCTCACAGGTTCGGGAATAAAGGTGTCGACGGCATCCATCAGTTCCTTGATGCACCTGGCATCCTCTGAATTCGGATCGTCCGTCTCAAGTGCCTTCAGGGCGGAACCGCGGATGATAGGCAGTTCATCGCCGGGAAACTCGTAGGCCGTGAGAAGCTCTCGCAGTTCCAGTTCGACAAGGTCCAGCAGTTCAGGATCATCGACAAGGTCAACCTTGTTCATGAACACAACTATATAGGGAACCTGCACCTGGCGGGCGAGGAGTATATGCTCACGAGTCTGGGGCATGGGTCCGTCGGAGGCGGCAACGACCAGAATGGTTCCGTCCATGTGGGCGGCTCCCGAAATCATGTTCTTTATATAGTCGGCGTGACCGGGGCAATCCACGTGCGCATAGTGGCGCTTGTCCGTTTCGTATTCAACGTGAGAGATGTTGATGGTTACGCCTCGCTCCTTCTCCTCGGGCGCATTGTCGATCTGCTCAAAGGCCATGAAATCGGCAAGGCCCTTTGAGGACAGGTGCTTTGTTATCGCGGCAGTCAAGGTTGTTTTGCCGTGATCGACATGGCCGATTGTCCCAATATTGAGATGGGGCTTTTTCCTTTCAAATTTTTTCTTCGCCATAACCAATGCCTCCTTTAGTTAAAATGGGCGCTATCACCCGTGCGTAAAACAGACAATTCAATCAATTCCGACGGTACGGAACAACCTCGACTGTAAAACTCTGCCGGCTCAGCCGCCACCCTGACGCAGGGCGGTTTCAGGCAACGAACATTCTTGATGAAGTCGAAAAACGTCCGATAGAGGACGGCTTTGTAAAAAGTTCCTTGAGGCAAGGCGCGCACATCCTGAAGAATGAGGTGTACTGTGGGGTACGCCGCAACGACGAAGGAAAGAGCGCAATCAAGCATCCGGCTATAGTGCCGGAGACATGCCTCCGGTACCATTGTACAAAGCAGTCATTCTTCAGAACCGGTAATGAGCGAAGGCCTTGTTTGCCTCGGCCATCTTGTGGGTATCCTCTCTTTTCTTTACGGAGGCACCCCGGTTGCTTGCGGCATCCATGAATTCGGCCGCGAGTTTTTCCTCCATGCTTCTCCCGGGACGGCTTTTCGCGTTCCCTATTATCCATCGAATGGCAAGGGCAATACGTCGATCGGGTCTCACTTCCGTCGGAACCTGGTAGGTGGCGCCGCCCACCCTCTTCGATTTAACCTCAAGAACAGGTTTTACGTTCTCGAGGGCCCGCTCAAACACTGACAGCGGTGATTCCTTCATGCGCTCTTCCACAAGATCGAGCGAGTCGTACAGTATCGACTCCGCAACGCTCTTTTTGCCTCGCTTCAAAAGATTGTTGATGAACCGGGCAATCAGCACGTTGTTGTACTTTTGATCCGGCATCACTTTTCGTTTCGCTACGTCTCGTCTTCTCGGCATACATCCATCCCTGCTTCTTCGAGATTATTTCGGTCTTTTGGCACCGTATTTGGACCGGCCCTGTTTCCTGTCCTGCACACCGACGGCGTCAAGGGCCCCCCGCACGATATGGTACCGTACGCCGGGAAGATCCTTCACTCTGCCACCCCGTAAAAGAACAACGGAATGCTCCTGTAGATTATGACCGATCCCGGGTATGTAGGATGTTACTTCATAGCCGCTGGTCAAGCGAACACGAGCCACTTTCCTCAAAGCCGAATTAGGCTTCTTGGGTGTCGTCGTGTATACCCTGACGCAAACGCCCCGGCGCTGGGGACACCCCCTGAGGGCAGGGACCGCCGTTGTCTTCTTCGGCGTTTTTCTCCCTTTTCTGATCAACTGGTTAATTGTCGGCATTCTTCCTCCCTGTACCCCTCTGCCGCGCAGGAACGTTTTTATCAACAGCAAAGACGCTGGTATCTATCAATTCACGGCCCCGCTGTCAAGGGTTTTCTCGTCAATTCCCCCATTTATTTGCGCGGTATCCCCCTCTGATTCATCCTCGGACCCGATGACCCTGATGCCGAGTTTTCTGTAGGCGGCAAGTCCCGTACCCGCCGGGATCAGTCGTCCCATGATGACGTTTTCCTTCAAACCCCGCAGGTGATCCACCTTGCCCGACAAGGCCGCCTCGGTGAGCACCCGGGTCGTCTCCTGGAAGGAGGCGGCGGAAATGAAGCTGTTCGTACTGAGAGACGCCTTGGTAATACCAAGCAGGAGGGGCTCTCCCGTGGCGGGTTTGCCGCCTTTTGCCATGATCCTGTTGTTTTCATCCTCGAAACGCAAACGGTCGGCCTGCTCGTCACCGAGGAATTTCGTATCGCCGGGATCGACAATACGGATCTTTCGAAGCATCTGTCGTACAATTATCTCGATATGCTTGTCGTTGATCTTGACTCCCTGAAGTCGGTAGACTTCCTGCACTTCATCCACCAGGTAACGGGCCAGTTCCTTGTCGCCCTTTATAGTCAGGATGTCGTGGGGATTGCTGGCCCCCTCCATGAGAGACTGACCGGCGATCACCATGTCTCCCTCCTGGACGCTGACGTGTTTGCCCTTGGGAATGAGATATTCCTTGGGTTCCCCCACATCAGGGGTTATGATCACCTGTCGCTTACCCTTGATGTCGTCCCCGTAGCTTACGATGCCGTCAATTTCAGCTATGACGGCGTGCTCCTTGGGCTTTCT